>NZ_AUTP01000102.1:0-10458 GCF_000498075.1 Pseudoalteromonas sp. TAB23 | reverse complement strand
TTGTAGCCATTGCTAATAGCCACACAAAAGATCACGATTTTAGCCAAGCTACCTATAAAATGAGTAACTTAGATGAGTTTTGGCAATGGGTGCAATCTCAACTATAGTTTAAGCCAACTTTTACTTGCTTGGATGCGCCAATGTTTACTATTAAATACCTGCTTTTAATTGTTGTTGTACTTTTTACGCAATGTATAAGTGCAGCACAACCCTCTGTTTTACTGGCTAAAGTATATAACGAAACTAAACATTACGATGTAAGTAAGTATTTAGTTAGTGAAAAATATGATGGCGTAAGAGCTATATGGACCGGCACGCAGTTTGTTACTCGCAAGGGCAATATTATCAATGCGCCGAGTTGGTTTACAGCGCCATTGCCAAATGTATGGCTTGATGGTGAGCTATGGACCAAGCGTGAGCACTTTTCTGCGCTTAGTGGCATAGTAAGAACTAAAAAACCTAATAATCATGATTGGCAAACTATTACTTATAAAGTATTTGATATGCCAGATGAAAATCTGCCTTTTAGCACTCGCTATAAAAACTATAATGAGCTTATTACTAGCCTAAACTCGCCGCACATTAGTGTTGTAGTCCAATATAGCTTTACTAATAATGAGCAGCTCACAGAGTATTTTGAAAACATAACTAAGCAGGGTGGCGAGGGCGTAATGCTTCATTTGGCTAGTGCTAAGCACAGCAATGGTCGAAGCAATGCATTACTAAAACTAAAGCCTTATTTAGATGCAGAAGCGGTTGTGATTGCACATTTACCAGGTAAAGGAAAATACCAAGGTATGTTAGGGGCATTAAGGGTAAAAACAGCACAAGGGCAGGTGTTTTCTATTGGTACTGGGTTTAGTGATGCAGAGCGCTCCACGGCGCCTGAGATAGGTAGCACTGTAACGTACCGATTTCATGGATTAACAAAAAACGGTTTACCGCGTTTTGCTAGTTTTTTACGAGTAAGAGATAGTTTATAACATTTATAATTTTTACAAAGTGTGCTAAATTGCGCGGCCTTTTTGGTAATGTATGGTGAAGTATGTTTGTAGGTTTTGATTACGGTAGTTCTAATTGTGCTATGGGTGTAATGAGCGAGGGTAATGTTCAATTAGTACCGCTAGAGCAAGGAAAACATTACTTACCGTCTACACTTTACACTCATCACAGTGCCTTGGTTGTTGACTTTGTTGCTAAGCACTTACATGGCACAGCCCATGAGCATGACTTTTTAGCACAGCGCCAAGCATTATTAAATACCTTGCCTCGTATTAAGTCAGACCTTGATTTACAGCCTTCAGATGAAACCCTATTTATTGGTCGTGAAGCGATTAGCGAGTACGTGCAGTTCCCTGAAGAAGGCTACTTTGTTAAGTCCCCTAAATCATTTTTTGGCGCAACAGGTTTAAAGCAAGGTCAAATTAACTTTTTTGAAGATATTGCAACCGCGATGATCTTAAAAATTAAGCAACGCGCTGAGCTCTCTCTAGGTAAAACACTTACACAAACAGTGATTGGTCGCCCAGTAAACTTTCAAGCTGTGGGTGGTGAGCAGTCAAATCAGCAAGCCGTTGGTATTTTAGAACGCGCTGCTAAACGCGCTGGTTTTAAAGACGTAGAGTTTTTATATGAGCCACTTGCTGCGGGTATCGATTACGAGAGTGATTTAACTCAGGATCAAAAAGTACTCGTTATTGATATTGGTGGTGGTACGAGTGACTGCTCGTTTGTACAAATGGGTCCGAGTTTTAGAGGAAATAGCCAGCGCGATGGCGATTTTTTATCTCACAGTGGTAAACGTGTTGGCGGAAACGATTTAGATATTGCTTTGAGCTTTCATGGTTTAATGCCGTTATTGGGTTTAGGCAGTACGTTTAAATCAGGTCTACCTTTGCCTAATCAAGCGTTTTGGCAAGCGTGTAAAATTAACGATGTAAACTTACAAAGCCAATTTTATAGTGAAAGCCATACCCGAGAGCTAAATGCACAATTACGTGATGTAAGTGCGCCTGAGCTTTATAAGCGTTTAATACATTTACAGCAAAACAAGCAAGGTCATCAGTTAGTACAACAAGGTGAAGCGGCTAAAATAGCACTTTCATCAGCTAGTGCGTTTGATTGTGATTTAAGCTTTTTAGATAGTGGGCTGAATAAAAATGTATCGGTAAGCGATTTAGCTGTTGCCGTTGAGAGTAGTATTAGCCAAATAGTTACTTTAGCAAAACAAGCAATCAGCGACGCTGCGACCACGCCAGACATTATTTACTTAACAGGCGGTAGTGCACAATCACCATTGATTAAAGCGGCTTTAAGTGAGCACTTAGGCAATATAAAAATGGTTAACGGGGACCACTTTGGTAGTGTAACTGCTGGCCTGACTAAATGGGCCAGCATGCTTTATAAATAACCTAGATTACAATTGAGGTTTAAAGATCTATTTGTCGGGTTGCGAGGTATTTTTCGTAATCTGGCAATGTACGTTCAAGCTCTACATCCATAAGTGGTGAGCTTAATAACATATCTGCACTCACCTCATTACACGCCACCGGAATATTCCAAACAGCGGCTAAACGCAGCAGTGCTTTAACATCAGGGTCATGAGGCTGTGATGCTAATGGGTCCCAAAAAAATATCAAAACATGTATCTCATGTTCAGCTATTTTAGCGCCAAGTTGTTGATCGCCGCCCATAGGACCACTTAAAAGCTGAACTACATCAAGTCCCGTGGTTTTTTGAATTAAATGCCCTGTAGTACCTGTGCCATATAAAGTGTGCTTACTTAGTATTTCTTTGTGCTTTTCACACCATAATTTTAATGCTGCTTTTTTACCGTCGTGGGCAACTAAAGCAATATTTTTTTGTGCGGGAAGAGATTGTGTTTTTTGTTCCATGCTGATTCTTTTTTATTAGTTAGCTTAAACTCTGGGTAATAAATCTCTTAACCAAAGTGCAGGTTAGTTAAAATAATAGATTGATAGCAAGGGCTATAAATACAATGCCGGTGATCCTATCAATCCAAAGTTGGCTATTTGGGTTACGTCTAAAAAACTGTGCAATTTTGTCGCCAAAATAAATATACGTGCAGTCAATCGGAAAAGCAAAAATAGGGTAAAGCAAGCCAAAAAAAGCGAGTTGAAAAGTAGTAGATGAAAGCGTTGGATCTACAAATTGCGGAATAAATGCAATAAAAAACAGCGCCACTTTAGGGTTTAGCACTTCAGTCATCATGGCTTGAAACATGACATTACTTTTTTTACTGGTACTTATATGCGGTTTATCGGTTTGCTTGTCATCAGATATAGGCTCTGGCTGCTTTAGCGTGCCTTTAATCATCATAAACCCCAAATAACATAAATATGCTGCGCCTGCATATTGCACTGCGGCATAGGCACTTGGGGAAGCTTTTAGGACTGCGCTTAGGCCTACAACAGCAAATAGAGTATGAATAACCCCACCTAATGCAAAACCAAAAGCACTTTGCATACCGGCGCTTCGACCATTAGCAAATGTTTGTGCCATCAAAAATGCATTTGATGGCCCAGGTGCTACAGCCATTAAAAAGCTGGCTAATAAAAACGAGACTAAAAAATCAGGATTGATCATTGAGCGCTTTTAGTTGGGTGTAAAGTATGTGCTTTTTTGCTAATTAAAATAATCCAAAGCGGAACTAGTAATAATAAATGAAAAGCAATTAACCACGGTGTACTTAACCCCAAATATTGGGTTAAAACAACGAGTATACTCGCGCCACTCATTTGCATAGCACCAAGTAATGCCGAGGCTGTGCCTGCTTGTTTAGGAAAACTCGACAGAGCCATACCTGCAGCTGAGCCTAAACTTAGAGCAAAGCCTAATGCTGCAATTAAAATAGGTAACATAAGCGCAAATGCCGTCTCTATACCGCTAAGGGCTAGCATTAAAACGCCTGAAAAAACCAGTACACTCACACCGACACGCAAAGCACGTTGGCTATTTCGTTTAATGTACGTTGGTAAAATAAAACTAGCGACAATACTTATTACGGCATTTAACGTAAACCAAAAAGTAAAGTCGGCTACAGTGCCGCCTAAATGCGTAATAAGCCAGCCTGGAGCTAGCGTCACATAAACTAATATTGCCGACATTGAGACCATGCAAATTAGGCTATTAAACAAAAATACCGGTGTTTTTATAATAGGTGTAAAGCGACGTAAATCTAAAATATGCCCCTGATAATGGCTATCAGCAGGACGAGTTTCTCTAAAAAAGAATAGCGTAACAACAAGCCCTACAATGGCAAACGCGGTTAAAAACATAAAGTTCATACGCCAGCCAAATTGTACGGTAAGCCAAGCTCCTAAAATAGGTGCCATTGCCGGAATAAAGCACACAATCCCGTTAAGGTAAGTGATCATTTGTCCACTTCGTTCACTACCATATTTGTCACGCACTATCGCAAATGCGACAACAAATGTGGCACAGGCTCCAAAACCTTGAAGAGCACGTGCAATCATCAATACTTCAAAAGAAGGCGAGTAATAGGCAAGTAATGCTGAGCCTGCATATAAACTTATACCCACTATAGCCACTGGCTTTCGGCCAAACCTATCGGCCAAAGGCCCCGCAATTAATTGGCCTAAACCTACTGTTAGCATAAAAATAGCAACGGTTTGCTGAACTTGTTGTTCTGTAACTGCAAATTGTTCTGCAATAGTAGGAAAAGCGGGTAAGTAAATATCGATTGCCATAGGGCAAAATATAACGAGTAACGCTAGGATAAGTAACAAAGTCATATTAGGTTTAGCGGGCTGTGTTTGCATTGAGTCTCCTTTTGCCGAGTATTTTAGGTGGGCACTCGTAAAAAAGAAAGGGCTTATGACCCCTGCATAGGTTGTCATTTTTATTTTTTGATTGGATTAAGCTAAAAAGGCAGTGTAAATGCACTTTTTAAAACTGGTCTGATGTGTTAATTTGAAAAAAGTAACTGTTGATGGAAAATAATAATGAGTAATAAATCCGCACTTGTACAAACATGGCACAAATTTAAGCGCTTACCTTTTGGGAACTGGCTTTTTACTAAAGCTGTTTGTTTTAAAGCGCCATATTTTGGTTCGATGAAACCTTACGTGCTCGATCTTCGAGAAGGGCATTGTAGTGCGGTGGTAAAAAATCGTCGCAGCGTCCATAACCATATTGGAACTATTCATGCTATTGCGCAGTGTAACTTAGCTGAGTTGTGTGCGGGTGTAATGGTAGATGCAACAGTGCCAGTTAAAACGCATCGTTGGATCCCAAAAGGGATGACAGTTAGGTATCTGGCTAAAGTAGATACAGATGTAAGAGCAGTCGCTGAAATTGATTTACCGCATAGGTGGATTGATAAAGAAGACTTAGTAGTACCGGTTAAACTGTATAATACCCGCAATGAGCTTGTTTTCACTGCAGATATTACTATGTACATTACTGAAAAAAGGTAACTTACGTTAAGCTGATTTGACTTAGCTTTTATCAGCGGCTTGTTTATTTACAAACGATAAGTCGCTGCCATCTTCCTTCAACAATGCTTTAACTTCTTTTGCGGGTTTAAGTTCTTTCGAAATTAGTTCAGGCTCTTCTTTTTCAAAGCGTTGCTTTAAACTGCCTTCAATTACTGCGCCTGCATCAATACTCAATGTATCGTGAAACACATCGCCATGAACATGAGCGCCACTTTGTACTTTTACTTCACTAGCATTAATTGAGCCAATAACTTTACCCTTAACAATGACGCTTTTAGCTTCAACAATACCTTCAACAACACCCGTTGAGCCAATAACTAAATGCTCCACTTTTATATCGCCATCAATACGGCCATCAAGCTGTACTTCACCTTGGCTAACTAAAGTGCCTGTAAGGCGTACGTCTTCAGAAATAATAGACGGTGTGTGATTTACTCTTTTTAAATTAGAGCTAACTGTTTTTTGTTTTTTTCTACCAAACACGAGAAAGCGCCTTTGTTATTTTTAGAGGATTGACTTGTTTACCGTTAAGTAATACTTCGTAGTGTAAATGAGTACCTGTACTTCTGCCTGTGCTGCCCATTAAACCAATTACGTCATGTTTAGTGATTAACTGACCTTTTTTTACTTTAATTTTATTTAAGTGTCCAAATCGAGTCACTAAGCCATTTTTATGTTCAAGCTCAATAAAGTTACCATAACCACCATTGCGACCGGCACGAAGCACTACAGCGTCTGCTGGGGCGAATATTTCGGTTTTATGCCAACCGGCTAAATCAATTCCTTTATGAAAGGCATGATTACTATTCATTGGATCTTTTCTAAGACCAAAACTACTCGAAATATAATATTTAGCTTTAGCTAAGGGGAGGGTGTTTGGTAGTTCAGTTAAAAAGTTTTCTAAATTATTTAATGCTAATAACTTATCAACGATGGCTAAAAAGTGGCTTGGAATTTTTGTTTCGTTAAATGTATCAAGTGGGCCACCTTGTGCGGTTGTTTGGGCACTTAATATTAAGTGTTGCTCAAGCGCTGACTCAATTCCTGCGCCTTTAAACATAGCTAAAATAGCTTGGTGACGTTCGCTAATTTGGTTATCTAAAAAGTTAAAGCTTTGTTCATAATGATTATTCAAATTGGCAATTCTTGTTGCGAATGGAATTGGAGCTATTAACTGCGCCTGCTTACTTTTTGGATTTTCATCGACTAATGGTTCGTGAAATTCATTGCTGCTTTCATTGATTGGCACGTCAAGATCTGAATCAAGCTTAATAACGTCTTTGCTAATCGAAGCGGGAAGGGACTCTATCATGCTTTGCAGTAGCGCCTGCTTTTGCTCAAGTATTGCAAGTTGTTCTAATTGCGTTGCTTGCAGGGCTTGCTGTTCACTGACTTTTTGTTGCCAAAGTGTTTGTTTGTTTATTTGACTTTGTTCTATGTCAGATATTTTATTAGTTTGTGTGTAAACGCGAAAGCTCGAAATACTCAGCCAAATAAAAGTGGCTAAAATAAGCGATGCTACAAAAAGTTGAAACCAAGAGGCTAAAACAACATGCTTAACTTCGCCATTTTGGCGAATAAGTAGCTGACGAGCTGGGAAAAATTTATGATAAAAAGACTTTATAAATACTGACATGGCATATAAACACTGGCTATTAACCGAATTAAGATAGCAATTTGAGTTAAAAAAGCTAGAAAAAAATTGTAACTGTTCAAAAATTAATAAAAAAGGGCTGCTTTTAGTAAGCAGCCCTTTTAATCATTTTTTTAATACTCGTATTACTTTGTAGGCAGTACTGTGCTCTCTACAGAGCCAAAACCTATGCGTGCATAGCCTTCTTTTTCACACCAGCCGCGCATAATAACGTTATCGCCATCTTCTAAAAAGCTACGTTGTTCGCCATTGCTTAGCGTAATTTTTTCTTTACCGCCACGAGATAGTTCAAGTAAAGAACCCGCTTCTTCGTGCGTTGGACCAGACTGAGTGCCCGAACCTAACATGTCACCTGGCATAAAGTTACAGCCATTTACTGTGTGGTGAGTAACCATTTGTGCCACAGTCCAGTAAGAGTGCTTAAAGCTAGATGTTGATACACGCGTTGGGTTATGGCCTTCGCTACGCATTTTTTGCGTTTGGATTTTAACATCCATTTGAATATCAAAAGCACCTTGGTCTCGATTCGCTTTTGACTCTAAATAGTCCATAGGCTGTGGATCGTTTTCATCACGCGTCCAGCTTGTTCTATAAGGCGCTAGCGCTTCGGTTGTAACAATCCAAGGGGATACAGTTGAGGCAAAGTTTTTAGCTAAAAAAGGACCAAGCGGTTGATATTCCCAAGCTTGTAGGTCGCGGGCAGACCAGTCGTTAAATACACAAAAGCCAAATACGTGGTTTTCTGCATTTTCGATAGCGATTGCATCGCCCAGTGCATTGCCTTTACCTAAGTAAATACCCAGTTCTAATTCGTAATCAAGACGTTTACAAGGACCGAATGACGGCACTTCTGCATCAGGCGCTTTAGTTTGGCCTTTAGGGCGATGAAATGTTTGACCCGATACGTCAATAGATGAAGAGCGACCATGATAACCAATAGGTACCCATTTATAGTTAGGTAGTAATGGGTTATCAGGGCGAAATAAACTACCCACAGCTGTAGCATGATAAATAGAAGTGTAAAAGTCGGTGTAATCACCGATACGACAAGGCAAAGAAAACTCTATGTCAGATTGTGCTACAAGCGTATCGCTAAGCGCTTGTTGGTGCTCAGAACCTGCTCGTAGTGCTTTTGAAAGCGCTAAACGAAGTGCTGACCAATACTGCCCCCCTAAACCCATAAATGTATTTAGAGTTGCTTCACTTGCTGCATCAGCGGCTGTTTTAGCGTCACCTGTTAAAACATTTAATTTTCTCAGTTTTGCTAAATCAATTACTTGGTCACCAATTGCAACACCACCACGAAAGGCCTCATCAGACCCTTTACGGCGAAACTCTGCAAACGGTAAGTTTTGAATAGGGAAGTCGCAATTATCAACATTAGCTGACTCTACCCAGCTGGTTAAATTAATATCGTGGGTTTCGTTAATTAGGCTCATTACATTTCCTTTGGATTTTACTGTATGGCGACAAGGTATAGTTTATTTAATCATACTTGTACTTGGCGCCATACTTTTTAAATATTAAAACGACAAAAAGCAGCGAAGTTCGCTGCTTTTAATTTACTCAAATATTTTATAAAACGCCGCGACGCTCTTGGTCGCGTTCGATTGATTCAAATAATGCTTGGAAGTTACCTTCACCAAAGCCACCATCATCAACGCGTTGGATCATTTCTATAAAGATTGGACCAAATAAGTTTTTAGAGAAAATTTGTAATAAATAACAATTTTCACTTTGGCTATCTACGAGTATCTGGTGCTTACGAATTTTTTCTTTATCTTCAGCAACCCAAGGTACTCGGTCAAAAATAGTATCGTAGTACTCTGGGATAATATCGAGCGTTGCAATTGTTGATTTATCAAGCTTATCAAGAGAACTTACTAGGTCATCTGTTAAAAACGCTAAATGTTGAACGCCTGGGCCGTTGTACTCACCAAGGTATTCATCAATTTGGTTGTTATCGTTACCTTTACCTTCGTTTATTGGAATAGAGAAGGTGCCACAAGGTGATTTTAATGCATACGAAATAAGCGCTGTTTTTTGACCTTTAATGTCAAAGTAGCGTACTTCAGTAAAACCAAATACGTCTTTATAAAAGTTAGCCCATTTTTCCATGGTGCCTTTATAAACGTTATTGGTTAAATGATCGATTCGGATAAAGCCTTTATCTTCTACAACATTTTGCGTTTCTAAATCTTCAAAATCACTTTCGTAAATAGTGCCTTTGTCGCCAAAATTTTCAATAAAGTAAATTAGGCTGTCGCCAATGCCATAAATTGCAGGGTAAGGCATGTTTTTATGTGTTGAATCAGTGGCTGGTTTTGCACCACGCTCTACTGCAGTTTCAAATGCTTTTTGCGCATTCTCAACACGCCAACCCATTGAACAAATAGCAGGGCCATGGCTTTTAGCAAATTCTGCAGAAAAACCTTCACGCTCGTTATTCAGTAAAAAATGAATATCGTTTTGGTTGTAATAAACAATGTCTTTACCTTTGAATTTTTTAAGCTTAGAGAAGCCAAAATCAGTAAATACTTTATCCATATAATCAGCATCAGGTGTTGCGTACTCGGTAAATTCAATACCGACTAAACCTAAATAGTTATTTACTTCACTCATTATTATTACTCCCGCAATTAAGCACTGCGATTATGTGTTGTTGTCATATTGCAGTAGATAATCAACCAGATTTTTGATTTGGGGAAGGGGGAGGCACTATTTAGTGTGTAGTGTATGTGTAAATTTTATAAGACGGTTATTATAAAGTTACGTGTTTGTAATACAGTTAAGTAAAATGAAGTTATACGCCATAGGATTGAATAGTGGTTTTTATTCTTAATTTGTTGTTTTTAAATAATAAAAAGGAGGGTTCACCTGCATGAAGCCTCCTTTTAGAATGAACAAGAAAAAGCTTAGTTGTATTTAATTGTTTACACTTTTAGAGTTGCCACCAAAGAACTTGTTACGTTGCTCAATCCATTGGTTTGTTTTTATCGCTGGCGCAGCTTGATAGTGACGTTCAATCGTTTGATTTAACACTCGCGTCGGTTGCTCAAAGGACAACTTTTGTTGTGCGCCGCCCATACTTTTAATTTCATCTCTGGTCATAGCACGTCCTGCATAAAGCAGCGAGTTTAAGTACCCTGGTACTGTCTCGTAATTGTTATCTGTCAAAAGTAATACAGATTGATTGAGTGCCCAGCGACTATCGATTTCGCCATCCTCTTTTACGCCAGCAAGTTCTCCATCTATATAGACTTCAAACACCCCATTGGTTGGTGCTGTATAAAATACAAAAGCTATACGATGCCAAGAGTCGGG
>NZ_AUTP01000101.1:0-10862 GCF_000498075.1 Pseudoalteromonas sp. TAB23 | reverse complement strand
CTGCCGATACCGCACCGTTACCAATGTTAGTACCTGGTACGTTAATTACGCTGTGGTTTGGCATAAACGGCGCAAGATGCGATTTAACACCAATTGGGCCAACACCTGGACCACCGCCACCGTGTGGAATACAAAATGTTTTATGTAAGTTTAAGTGCGATACGTCTGAGCCAATAAAGCCTGGGCTTGTTACGCCAACTTGCGCGTTCATGTTTGCGCCGTCCATGTAAACTTGGCCGCCGTGCTCATGAATAATGTCACAAATTTCGCGAATTGTTTCTTCGTATACGCCGTGCGTAGACGGGTATGTGATCATGATGCACGATAAGTTTTCAGACACTTCCTCAGCTTTCGCTTTAAGGTCAACCATGTCTACGTTACCGTTTTTATCGCAGTTAACTACTACAATTTTCATGCTCGCCATTTGCGCTGATGCAGGGTTAGTACCGTGCGCAGAGCTTGGGATCAAACATACATTACGGTGTGCGTCACCGCGTGACTCGTGGTATTTACGAATCGCGATTAAGCCTGCGTATTCACCTTGTGCGCCAGAGTTTGGCTGAAGTGATACTGCATCGTAACCGGTAATGTTTACTAGCCAGTCGTGTAGCTCGCCAATCATTATTTGGTAACCTTCTGCTTGATCTAGCGGGCAGAATGGGTGAAGGTTTGCAAACTCAGGCCACGTAATTGGGATCATCTCGGCAGTCGCGTTTAGCTTCATGGTACATGAGCCTAACGAGATCATTGAGTGATTAAGCGATAAGTCTTTGCTTTCTAGTCGCTTAATGTAGCGAAGCATGTCTGTTTCGCTATGGTAGCTGTTAAAGTTTGGATGCGTTAGTACTTCGTCGTCACGTACTAAACTTGCAGGAATTGACTCGCTGCCATTTGCTTCAACGTCTGCTGCAATAGCGTCAACACTTAGGCCATGGCCTTCGCCTAAAATAACATCGAATAACTCAGCTACATCGGCGCGTGTGGTGGTTTCTGAAACCGAAATTGAGTATTCGCCATCGTGGTTTGTAGCAAAGTTAACACCTTTGGCAAGAGCACGTGCAATTACGTCATCTTTACTGTCGCCAACGATTGTTAGCGTATCAAACCAAGTACTGTGCTTAAGTGCGATGCCTTTAGCTTTTAAGCCTGTTGCTAAAATATCAGCAAAGCGATGTATACGCTGCGCGATAGTTTTTAAGCCTTGTGGGCCGTGGTACACCGCGTAAAACGCTGCCATGTTGGCAAGTAATACTTGCGCTGTACAAATGTTTGAATTGGCTTTGTCGCGGCGAATGTGTTGTTCGCGCGTTTGCATTGCCATACGTAGTGCGTCGTTACCTAAACGGTCTTTAGATACACCAATAATACGACCTGGTAATGAACGCTTGTATGCGTCACGTGTTGCAAAAAATGCAGCATGTGGGCCACCATAACCCATAGGTACGCCAAAACGCTGAGCCGAACCAAGTACTACGTCTGCGCCTAATTTACCCGGTGCTTTTAATAGTAATAAACTCATTATGTCGGCAGCAACACAGGCAATGGCCTTTTTGCTTTGTACGCCAGCAATTAGGTCTGTTATGTCTACCACTTCGCCTGATGTAGTTGGGTATTGAAACAATGCGCCAAAAATATCAAAGTTAACGGCATCTTCTGCTTTACCTACAATTATTTCAAAACCAAACTGCTCGGCACGCGTTGTTACTACGTCGATTGTTTGTGTGTGTACGTCGTCGGCAATAAAAAAGGCATTGGCTTTTTTAGCTTTTGATACGCGTTTTGCAAGGCCCATAGCCTCTGCAGCCGCTGTTGATTCGTCAAGTAGTGATGCGCTTGCTAAATCAAGACCGGTTAAATCTAGGGTCATAGTTTGGAAGTTTAATAATGATTCTAAACGCCCTTGAGCAATCTCTGGCTGATACGGTGTGTACGCTGTATACCAACCTGGATTTTCTAGTACGTTACGTAAAATTACGTGCGGTACGTTAGTTGGGTGGTAGCCTTGGCCAATGTACGATTTGAAAACTTTATTTTTGCTGGCTACTGATTTTAGGTAGCTTAGTGTTTCAACTTCAGTACGGCTTTGTCCAACTGTTAGCGGTTGTTCTAGACGAATGCTAGCCGGTACAGTTTGGTCGATCAGCTCTTGCACACTCGATACTTCTAAAGCACTTAGCATATCGCTTACTTGTGCTGGGCTTGGCCCAATATGGCGGCGAATAAAATCTTGCTTTTGCTCTAGTTCTTCAAGAGATTTGGCGTTTGACATGAATCCAGATTCCTATGATCCTAAATGCTAATGGGTAACTAGCATTAATTAAAATATTTGACGATTTAACAGTTCACTCAGTATGGGGTGGTGAGCTGTAAAATCATAAAAGCCCCATTTTTATACATTAAACGGGGCTTTTAGTTATCTTCAAAAAATGATTATTCTTCGTCGATAGTGTGCGAGTAACCTTCAGCGTCTAATAAGTTGTCTAGCTCAGACTCGTCAGATGCTTTAATACGGAATAACCAACCGTCGCCGTAAGCGTCGTTGTTTACTGTTTCAGGTGAATCTTCAAGCTCTTCGTTAATAGCAACAATTTCGCCACTAATTGGTGCGTAAATGTCTGATGCTGCTTTAACCGACTCTGCTACTGCACAGTCTTCGCCAGCGTCTACTTCGTCGCCAACTTCTGGTAATTCAACAAATACCATGTCGCCAAGAAGTTCTTGTGCATGCTCAGAAATACCAACAGTAAATGTACCGTCGCCTTCACTGCGAACCCACTCGTGTGAAGGTGCGTATTTTAACTCGCTAGGAATGTTGCTCATTTTATTTGTCCTTTGGTTTATATTGGGAGGATACCAATCGCAATAATTATTGTGATTGGTATAACCAAATTATTTAAATTATTGATTTACCGTTACGTACAAAGCTAGGCTTTACTACTTTAACGTTTACTAATTTTTTACGCATTTCTACTTGAGCTGTATCGCCTGTTGAACGTGGTACACGTGCAAGGGCTACACTAAAACCAAGTGTTGGTGAAAAAGTACCAGAAGTAATAATACCTATCCCACCGTCAACAATTACTTTAGAACCGCTACGCAAAACGCCTTTTTCTTCAAACACTAAGCCAACTAGTTTGTCAGTGCTTTTTTCTGCGCGTTGCTTAACAAGTACGTCACGGCCAATAAAGTCGCGATCTTCTGGTTCCCATGCAATGGTCCATGCCATGTTAGCTGCAAGTGGTGATACGCTTTCGTCCATATCTAGGCCGTAAAGGTTCATACCTGCTTCTAAACGTAGCGTGTCGCGTGCACCTAAACCAGCAGGCTTAACACCTGCGTCTAGCAGTTGTTGCCATAAATCGGCTGCTTGGTCGTTCGGTACTACTATTTCGTAACCGTCTTCGCCAGTATAACCCGTTGTGGCAATAAATAAATCACCTACTTGAACACCAAAAAATGGCTTCATACCTTCAACAGCTGCTTGTTGCTCAGCATTTAAAAGAGTGGCTGTTTTTGCTTTAGCGTTAGGGCCTTGTACTGCAATCATTGCAAACTCAGGGCGCTCTGTAACAGTTACGTCAAAGTCGCTCGATACGTTAGCTAAATGCGCTAGGTCTTTTTCGCGCGTTGCTGAGTTAACAACTAGGCGGTAAAAGGTTTCGCTAAAGAAATAAATAATTAAGTCGTCTATTACACCGCCTTGCTCGTTAAGCATGCCTGTGTAAAGCGCTTTACCTGGCACGGTTAATTTTGCAACGTCGTTAGCTACTAGCTTACGTAAAAATGCTTGTGCTTGAGGCCCTTTAATATCAACAATAGTCATGTGTGATACGTCAAACATACCTGCGTCGGTACGCACGCTATTGTGTTCTTCTATTTGTGAGCCGTAGTTGATTGGCATTTCCCAGCCATGAAAATCAACCATTTTAGCGCCCGCTTCTAGGTGCTTAGCATGTAGTACAGTTTTAGAAGTCATAACATTCCTTCACGTTTAAATTAACCCTGTTTAGGGCGTGGCTTAAATAGACTTTAATTGCTTAATCGCAATTAAAAACAGGTAAACATTGTTATGTTCACCTGTTGTTTGTATTCGTTATGCGGCTTCACTATGCATAAGTGCAAAACCTTGCGCTTGCATGTAGCTTTGCCATTTTTGTAATTCTTGTTGTTTAGCGACTAATACAAAGTGTTGTTCGTCGTTTTTATCAATGGCGGTAATAAATACATCACCACTTTGCGCACCGTAGCATAGTTGCGCGTCAGAAAGGCGCAAACCTGGTGTTAATTTAAAAGCATTTACTAGAGTATCAAACGCGTTATCGCCACTTAAAATAAAGCTTGCTAGGTCGGTGCGTACTACATAATCAATATCAAAACGTAGCTGTTGCTCGTTTATAAGTGCTTGTAGTTGAAGGCTTGCGTTGTGTGGCAGTACGAATCTAAAGGCGGTTTCGCTAAAGTAATAAACAGCAAAGCTGTAGTCAGAATTATAGTCGCCATCAAGCGTGCCTTTTAAGCCTAAACCGCTGGCGGTAAGCTTAGTTAAATCGAGCCCTAAAATAGTGCTTAAAAATACACTGGTTTCGGTGCCGCTAAAATCCATTACAACGTGATTGTTGTTAGTTTGCAAAGCGTTAGTAACCGCACTACTTGCGTTGCTGTGGCGGGCAAACATTATTGGGTTAAAAGTCATAACAAACACCTGTGTATTTTCGATTACAAAAGTATATTGCCCACGCCTACCAACAACAAATTGTAATTTTTTATCAATTGATAAATAATACTTATATATATAGCTATATAAATTGTAATTTTAAATATGAAAAACATATCAACAGACGGTTTACGTACTTTTGTGATGGTAGTTGAAATAGGCGGCTTTGCTAAAGCAGGCGACTTACTTGGCCTGTCGCAACCTGCTGTAAGTTTGCAAATAAAGCGCTTAGAAGACGTGCTCGGCTATAAACTATTTAAAAAACAAGGACAGCGCCAAGTATTAAACCAGTACGGCGAGCTATTATTGCCTATGGCAAAACAAATGATGCAACACAACGATGCTATTTTGCAGCAGTTCACCTCAGAAAATATCGCGGGTAAAGTGCGCTTGGGTATTCCGAGCGAATTTGCAGCGCGCATTTTACCTTCTATCATTGGCGACTTTGTGGCGCTCTACCCTGAGGTATCGTTAGAGGTTAAATCGCGTTTAAGTAAACATTTACTTTCGGCCTCAAGGCAAGATCAGTTCGATTTAGTACTTGCGCTCAATGAGCGACTTAACTCTGATAAGTTTCCTATTTTTATGCAAGACGAGTTAGTGTGGGTGGGCGACCTGTCACTTGCGCAAAACGACGTGGTTACGCTAGTTACTGCCCCAGAGGGGTGTATTTATCGTCGTCGTGCAATTGATGCATTAAAAAATGCAGGCATAAAATACCGAATTGTATATAGCAACGCCGATTTAACCGGCCTTATTGCTGCATTAAAAGAAGGCTTAGGTATTACCGTACTTGCTAAAAGCACAGTACCGAGTGAGCTTAACTATCAAGTTCAAACCAAACATTTACCCACTCTTGGTAATATTGGTATTAGTTTAATTAAAAGTTCGGGTGAATCTGATCATGCAGTAGATAAGCTCGCGGAGTTTATAGCGCTACGTTTAGGCTATAGCTAATCAAAACTTTATAACGAGTAAAGCAATTACAAATTAATACAAAAGAAAGTATTTAGTTAACAAGGTTGCATAAGTAGGTGTTTTTAGTTCTATTAAACTGAACAATTAAATACTTAATAACATTGATTCGTATTCGTTAACGTGTTCAAATTACGCCAATTAAGATAATTGACATGATTAGGAACACAATGAACCCTAAGTTTTTAGTATCTACCCTGGCAACTGCGGTTGCTTTGTCTTTTAGTGCTACTGCAATAGCAAAAGACACCAGCAATAAAGAACAACGCTTTGAACAAATTACAGTTATTGGCTCAGAACAAGCAATTAACGATATTCCTGGTTCGGCTACGTTTATTTCTGATGAAGAACTTCAAAAATTCAAATTTACTGATATTTCTCGCGTTTTAGCGTCTGTTCCGGGCGTGTACGTGCAAGAAGAAGACGGCTACGGCCTTCGTCCTAATATTGGTATGCGCGGCACAGGTACTGGTCGTAACGATAAAATATCAGTAATGGAAGACGGTGTATTAGTTGCACCAGCACCATACTCAGCACCATCTGCTTACTACTTCCCTACTACAGGTCGTATGGAGTCTATTGAAGTATTAAAAGGCGCGGCATCAGTTAAGTATGGCCCGCGTACTACGGGCGGTGTTTTAAACTTACTTTCGCGCAGCTTACCTACTGAGCCAAATAGCTCAAAAGGTATGGTAGATGCAGCCCTTGGTGGTGATGGTTATTACAAAGGTCACGCTTACTTCGGTAAAGAAAAAAACAACACAGCAGGCTTAATTGAAGTATTTACTTACGGCGCAGACGGCTTTAAAGAGCTACCAGTAGGCAATGACAACACCGGCTTTGAAAAAACAGATTTACTATTAAAGTTTGGCCATACGTTTGGTCAAAACGATGCGCATAATCTTGAGCTAAAAATTAAGTACTCTGACGAAACATCAGACGAAACATACATGGGCTTAACTGACGAAGACTATCAAGAAAGTCCTTACCGTCGTTATGCTGCATCGCAAAACGATGAAATGAATACGCGCCACAACGCATACCAACTTAACTATGCGTACCGTTTTGGTGATGGCTATGAATTTTTAGCAACGGCTTACTTAAACGATTTTCATCGTAACTGGTATAAAGCCAGCAGCGTAGGTTTAAGTACTCTTGAGCAGTACAGCGATTTTGAAGCAAACCCTACAAGCGAAGGTATTGAAGGTATTGGTATTAAAGCTAATAACCGCGATTACCAAGCTAAAGGTATTCAGTCTGAATTACATATTCCTGCAGGCGATCACTATGTAACTGTTGGCGTACGTTACCACGAAGACGAAATGGATCGTTTTCAATGGGAAGACAAATACACACTTAATCAAGACCTAAGCTTAACGCTTACAGAGCAAGGCGTTCCGGGCTCTGACAGCAACCGTGTAGATAGCGCAGAAGCAAGTACATTGTTTATTCAAGACGAGTGGACAATTGATGCATTAGTAGTAAGTGCAGGTCTTCGTTATGAAGACATTACTATTACGCGTGAAGAGTGGTCTAAATCAGATCCAACACGCAGCAACGGTTTAACTAAAGATGTGTCGAACGACACTGAAATTTTAGTGCCGTCACTAGGTGCTACTTACACGCTTAACGAAAACGTAACGCTACTTGCGGGCATTCAAAAAGGTTATGCACCAGCAGCACCTGGTAATGCTGACCAAGAAGAAGAAGAAAGTGTAAACATTGAGTTTGGCTCTCGCTTTAATATGGATGGCTTTAGCGGTGAAGTAATTGCGTTTTACTCTGACTACAGCAACATGCACGGTAACTGTACTGCAGCGGTTGGTTGTAGCGACGACAACATTGGCGACCAATACAACTACGGTGAAGTAGAAGTAGCGGGCTTTGAATTTAGTGCAGCACGTACGTTTGCAACTGATACAGCTATGTTCCCAGTTAAATTAACGTATACCTACACAGACTCTGAGTTTAAAAACGATTTTGATTCAGAAATTTGGGGCACGGTAGAAAAAGGTGATGCAATGCCTTACGTACCAGAAAACCAAGTAGCATTATCGTTAGGTGCTGAGTTTTCTGCGTTTGTAGTTAACAGCCAAATACGTTATGTGTCTGATGCGCATGCTAACTTAACGCAGTCGGGCTTAAACGCAATTGATAGCCGCGTAGTATGGGATTTAGCTGCTAAATACTTAATCGATGAAAATCAAAAAGTATACCTAAGCGTTGATAATTTGTTTGATAAAACATACGTTGCTAACCGTTCAAACGGTGGCATTCAACCTGGTAAGCCACGTACTGTTCAAGTAGGCTACACATACTCATTCTAACGAGTTAAATAGCTCTCTAGCTGCGTTAAAAATAACTCATATAAGAACAACTATATTTCGTTATTTTTGCCTTGCTATAGAGTTATTTTCCTATCGCTATAATAGAGCATCAATTGATGTAAAGTTAAAAGCGTAAGTTACAGATACAAAAAAGCCGAGATTGAATTTCAATCTCGGCTTTTTAATACATAAAACTTATCGTTTTATATATTAGTTATTTGCGTTACGTTGGCGCAATACTTCAAACAAACAAATACCCGTGGCTACCGATACGTTTAAGCTTGAAACAGTACCCGCCATTGGGATTTTAACGAGCATATCGCAATGCTCACGCGTTAAGCGTCGCATGCCCTCGCCTTCTGCGCCCATAACAATCGCCATTGGCCCCGTTAAGCTTGCATCAAATACGTGGTTATCAGTTTCGCCAGCAGTGCCTACAACCCATACGCCTGCATCTTTAATTTCGCGAAGCGTACGTGCAAGGTTAGTCACTTGAATTAGCGGTACTGTTTCGGCTGCGCCACAAGCTACTTTACGTGCTGTGCCGTTAAGCTTGGCAGAGCGATCTTTAGGTACAATTATAGCGTGAACACCAGCAGCATCTGCACTACGTAGACATGCGCCTAAGTTATGCGGATCGGTAATACCATCAAGCACAAGTAAAAACGGTGTGTCTTCACGAGCAATTATTGCATCAAGATCTTTTTCGTTAAACGTTGGCGCTGCTTTTACGTTGGCAATAATACCTTGATGCTGCTCACCCTTTGATTTGCTATCAAGGGCTTTACGCTGCATAAACTGTACTGAAATACCAAACTTACGTGCTTCATCAATAATCGGAGTTGAGCGTTTGTCGTCACGACCTTTAAGGGCGTAAATTTCTACAAAGCGCTCTGGCTCGCTTTCTAAAATTGCTTCAACAGAGTGAAAGCCAAAAATTAATTCATTACTCACGTATTATCTGCTCCTGGGCTAGTACTTTTACGGGCATTTTTGCCAGCTCTTTTAGGCTTTTTAACAGCCTTCTTCTTCGGCTTTTTCTTTACGGCAGTGTCTGCTGCTTTTTTATCTGCGGGTTTAGTTGCAGACTTATTTGCAGGCTTGCCTTTATCTTTATTTGCTGGCTTTTTTTTACCTTTTGGTTTGTCATCACTGTGCGACTTTTTACCCGGTACTTTGCCTGCTTTTAATTGCGAACGCACACTTGCTGGCGCATGCTCAGATTTACCTGAGCCTTTTTTTGGCGCACGACGACGTGAGTATCTGTCTTGTGCAACATCGCCTTTAAGCGTTAAGTTGATACGGCGATCGTCTAAACTAACCGACGCAACTTTTACTGTTACTTTATCGCCAAGGCGATAAACTTTGTGAGAGTGCTCACCTATTAGGGTGTGTTTTGCAGCATCATGCGCAAAAAACTCATCGCCTAAATTAGTAACATGAATAAGCCCATCAATTTGTAAATCGTCTAAACGAATAAACAAACCAAAGTTAGTGACCGATGAAATAACACCGTCAAACTCGTCACCTACGTGATCTTGCATAAACTCACATTTAAGCCAATCCGCTACTTCGCGAGTTGCATCATCGGCGCGGCGCTCTGTGGTAGAACACTGCTCACCAAGTTGATCAACTTCGTCGTCGGTATAAGCGTATTCGCCAGACGTTTGCTGACCTTGTGCTTTTATAACTGCTTTGATAGCACGATGTACTACTAAATCTGGGTAACGACGTATTGGCGATGTAAAATGCGCATAAGCCGATAACGCTAAACCAAAGTGACCAATGTTATCTGGCTGATATACAGCTTGTTTCATTGAACGCAGTAGCATAGTTTGAATAAGCTCGGCTTCTGGGCGGTCACCTAGTCGCGCTAATACTTGGGTTATTTCTTTTGGCGTTGGCTCGTCGCTTAATGTACTTTCGATACCTAACTCGCCTAAAAACTTAGTAAAGTTACCTAGTTTTTCGCTGTCTGGTTCGTCATGCACACGATAAAGCGCGCTTGCTTCGTGCTTTTCAAGAATTTTAGCCGCCGATACGTTGGCTAAAATCATACATTCTTCAATCAGTTTGTGCGCGTCGTTACGAATAACAGGCACTATTGATTCTATTTTACGCTGAGCGTTAAATACAAAACGTGTTTCTAGGGTTTCAAACTCAATGGCGCCACGGTCTTGGCGTGCTGCTTTAAGTGCCATATACATTTGCTGTAAGTCAGTTAAATGTGGCACTACGGCTGAGTATTCTTCGCGTAGTTTTTCGTCGTTTTGTAAAATGGCATTTACTTTGGTGTAAGTTAAACGCGCATGCGAGTTCATTATCGCTTCGTAAAACTTATAGCCCGAAAGTTTACCCGAGCTCGATACGGTCATTTCGGCAACCATACATAAGCGATCTACTTTTGGATTAAGCGAACATAATCCGTTAGAAAGCACTTTTGGTAGCATCGGAATTACTTGCTCAGGAAAATACACTGAGTTACCACGCAAAATTGCTTCTTTGTTAAGCGGCGTGTTCATTCCTACGTAATGCGATACATCGGCAATGGCAACCCATAAGCGCCAGCCACCCGATTTTTTAGGTTCACAGTACACGGCGTCATCAAAGTCGCGAGCGTCTTCGCCATCAATGGTTACAAGTGGTAAGTCACGTAAATCTACGCGGCCTTTTTTGTCAGCGTCTTCAACAAACTCACCTAGGTGAGCAACTTGTGCTTCAACTTCTTCTGGCCATACATGTGGAATATCGTGATTGCGCAGTGCGACTTCAATTTCCATACCTGGGGCTAAATGCTCACCAAGTACATCAATAATTTTACCTACCGCGTTCATGTTGCGGCTTGG
>NZ_AUTP01000100.1:0-18449 GCF_000498075.1 Pseudoalteromonas sp. TAB23 | reverse complement strand
GCCACAGAACTCATTAGAATCAGTAGATACAGACGAAGTAGTCAGCTACTTAGATGAGCTATTAACTGAGTATTCAAGCCAGTTGTCTGATGAAGATAAAGAATCAATCCTTGCATCAGTGCAAGAGAAGTTTGGTTTAAGTGAAGGCGATTCACTGCTAAATGTAACTGCTTAGGTGTTATAACTTAGAGTAAAGCTGACTGTTACTCGAAAGTCTTAAGTCCAAAGCCCAACGGTTAACTCTATTGGGCTTTTTTATTGGCTTAATTTAAGCGTGTTTCTATTTTGCTGGTGCCATCTTCTTCGGTAAATTTAAATACAAAATCTTTTTTACCGTCTTGGTTTATATCTACTAGAAGAATATCTTTATTATTTTTAGGCAGCGTTAGTTTTAATTTTGTACGCTTATCATTTAGCAGTGAGTCTTGCTCTCCGTAATAAATATACAGCGTTTTTTTACTGTATTTGTATACTGCGTCAATATAGCTGTCGCCGTTAATATCACCTAAATATAGGGCTGGCTCGGAATCATCGCCGTTCATTCCCACTTCCATTTCTAAATCAAGTTCTATACTCGATTTATTGGCAAATGAGCCGTCGGGTTGCTGCTTATAAAGGTTCATTTCTACATCTACATCAGTACTGCCACCGCCCAATGCCATAGACGCGATAGTACCTAAGCCAATATCTAAATCCATTTTTTGTAAATCAATTAAGCCATCATTATTAAAATCAGTTTTGAGCAATAACTCACTAGGGCCCTGTGTTTCAAATAAGGTAATGGGCGTATTAGTAAAGCCTTTAGCACTTCCTAGGTACAAAGTATGTGCTATTTTTATATCTAGCGAGTCCATACCTTGCGTAGGCTTAAACTGTCTGGTTGTAAAATCTAGAAATCCGTCGTTATTAATATCAATAATTTGCTTTATTTTGCGAGTTTCGCCATTGCTTAGCTCGCCTAATTCGATGTTAAAATCAATTGAGGTGAGCTTTTGCTCAAAGCCTTCTGAATTAGCAAGTAGTACATCCGCTCCAAAGTCATTTGAAAAAACCAAGTCGTTCAACCCGTCGTGGTTAAAATCAATAACAACGGGTTTATTGTTAATATTAACTTCTAGAGAAAGCCCTTTTCCTGAAAAGCTGCCTTCATACATAGGTGTTTGTTTAAATTTGTTAGGCTTAAAGCTGCCATCTTTATTTTGAATATATAAAGTACTGCTTGCTAACCCAGGGATGAAAATATCGCTTAGACCGTCGTTGTTGGCATCGAAGACAAAGTCTACTTTTTCAAATTTATCTATTTTTAATTGATTTAGAACCGACTCATAATTAAACAATAGTGTTGGTTTACCAGCTTGGGCTTTGTATACGCCATCACTTGTTAGTACGAGTGCTTGTTTATCGGTAATGTTAGCAAGTGTAGCCACATCAAACCCGATGGCATTTTTTGGTAAAGCAAGTTCACTACTTAGTGATGTGAGTAAATTGATGGCTTCTAATTGTTTTGATTCTTTATTATATGCAAATAAAATCTCTGAATCGGTTGATACTAATTCATCCGTTGTTTTTATTGCCATTGTTTGAGCTATAGCGCTAATGGGGGTAAGTAAAGTGATGAGTGAATAGCAAAGTGGTTTTATCATGCAAATCCCTTTTTTATATTTAGTTGTATCGTTACATTTTTATTATTCACTTATATAAGCAACATCAGCGCATAACTTAACGTAGGGTCCAGCACTGGCGGTTTGCTAATTAGCGTAAATTTAAACGTAATACACTTATGTAAGTTGGTTTATATTTAGCCTACGCTAATAACTATGTACTGGGTGTAAGTAATTGTAAGATTATGTTTTAAGGAGGGCTTGTTGACCTTTCAGGATTGAACTTTGTTCAACCCAAGGAAGATTTAATCGCGGCGCGAGGTTTGTAACCTAGTAACAAAGAGTCAATCTCCCCTAGGCAGAACCCTTCGGGCAGCGAATGTTTGGTATTTATGCTGCGTTATCGCCTATTTATGGGGAATAACCACACTACATAGGCTCTGTATTGCCTAAATACCAAACAGTATGCTGCAAATTTAACCTCGAAAGATAAACAAGCCCTAATAAGAAAGGTAGTGCAAAACTCATATGGCAGTTAAGCGCTTTTAGCGGGTTTTGGTTATCAACGGCACAGCTTATTTTGCTCATTTAAATAAGCATCTACAAAATCTACTTCCATCGGTTTTGAAAAGTAATAACCTTGCAGGTGAGATACACCAATATTAGTAAGCGTGTTTGCTTGTTCAATAGTTTCAACGCCTTCGGCAACAACAGTAAAATCTAAAGATGAGGCCATTTGTACAATTGCATGAATAATACTTAACCCTCTTTTATCCATATTTTGAATAAAACTTCTGTCTATTTTTACTATATCTACACCAATATCAAGCATGCTTGATAGTGATGAGTAGCCAGTTCCAAAATCATCAATTGAAATACAAAAGCCTTGTTTTTGTAGTGCTTTCACGGCTGTCAAAAACGTGATTTTATCTTCGGCAAATACTGATTCGGTAATTTCTATATGCAGATCTTTAGGCTCTACTTGATGATTTTTTACTATTTTTAATACCTTAGTTACAAAATCTGGATCTTGTAATTGGATTACCGATACATTCACGCTTACTGCAATTTTCTCCGGTAAATGATTGAATTTTTTTGCTTGTATACATGCTTGATTTATCACCCAGAGGCCCATTTGGGTTATTAACCCGTATTGCTCGGCAATAATTATAAACTCATCAGGGAAAATATTTTCACCGTCTAGTTGCCAACGTAATAATGATTCGAAAGAGGTTACTTTTGATGTTTTGCTATCTATAATTGGCTGAAATACTAGCCTTAAACTGTTTTCTTCTATAGCACTGGCTAACCGTCGACTCAACAGGTACTCTCTTTCTTGTTTTAATTTGAGTGAATCGTTATAAATATTGATGTTACCTTTAGCTATGCGTTTTTGGTGATACATCGCAGTATCAGCAGAGCGAATTAAGGTATTTAAGTCGTTCCCGTGCTCAGGGTACATGGCAATTCCAATAGTTGCTGATACCCATTTTTGATATTTATATGTTTCATGCTCGGCACCAATGCTTTGAAGCACTTTATTAGCAAACTCGATAAGCTCAGCTTGATTTTGATAGGTTGCTAAAATTAAAAACTCATCTCCGCCCCAACGGCATTTATAGAGTTGTTGGTTGCATACATTACTAATTCTCAGTGCTATTTCTTTTAATACTTTATCGCCTACTTTATGACCCAACGAATCGTTGATTTGCTTAAAACCATCTAAATCTACAAATAATAAAGCAAAGGGTTCTTTAGGGTTATCTGCTAGTTGTTTGTTTGCATTTTTTAAAAATGCGGTGCGGTTTAATAGATTTGTGAGTGGATCGGTATTCGATAAGCGGTAAATTTCTTCAGTGCGTTGTTCGACCTTGTTTTCCATTTCATTAAGCAGCTCTCTGTTTTGGTTTTTGAGCTTGATTGCACTGTGTGTAAATGTGGCTGATTTGTACGAAGAGGCAATCATGATTGTGGCAAAAGTTAAACCTAATAACCCCAATACGTGTTGGTAGTGATCGTTTGAAAGCGCTAGCAAAAAAGAGTAGGGCGCCAATAAAGTAAAACTATATAGAACAGCGGTAAAACGACTTCCAGACAGCAAATTTGCAGAGCCACCGGCAAGCGCCGATAAAATAGCGATGGTCGTAGTAACTTCCACCGTAGATGAAGTGCTATGAAACCAAAGAGCATAACCACACCAAGACACGGCTGTTGATATACAGCCAATAGCAAAGCGATTTAGATAAGAATGTGTGTTGTAAGGTTGGCGAGAATTTTGAGCTTTCAAAAAAAGCCCTACATCAATAATACGTAAAGTAAGCACGCACATCATTATGCCTAACCAGACTACTTTATCGTGGTTAGTTTTCTCATTAGTTATATCAAAAGCAAATACTAAAGCAACGCTGACTAGTACAGAGACTGCAATTCCGGAAATAGCATTCGAGTATAAAATTTTGAGCGCTTCTTTTCGCTCATTATTACTTAAATTGTTATATGGCACTAATTAAAACCTTTTTCAAAAACAACCCCTAGGAAATTAAGTAAACCATTTAGCAAATTACACTAATGCAATACTGGTAATACAAAGAGCTTAATAAGCCTTTACGCAGCTAAATAAAACTTTAATGTAAAGTAAATATAGTTTACGGGAGGGATAAAAAAAGTTTAAAAAGTAAAAAGGCTCAAAATAAATATTTATTTTGAGCCTTAAAATTATCAAGCAGGTTAAAGTGTTAACGACTTTACTTGCTGTTCTATAGATTTAACCTTCGAAATCGCTATCGTTATGGCGCTCTGCCATTTGCTCTTCTTCAGGACCCCATGTGCGATTTACGCGACGACCACGCTTTACAGCGGGGCGCTCTGATATTTGCGTAGCCCAGCGTACAACATGGGTGTATGAGGCAACATCTAAAAACTCTGCTGCATCATATAAAGCTCCAAGCACTAACGATCCGTACCACGGCCAAATTGCAATATCGGCAATTGAGTATTCATCACCTGCCATGTATTCATTTTCGCTTAAATGGCGATTTAACACGTCAAGTTGGCGTTTAGTTTCCATGGTAAAACGGTCAATAGGGTATTGCATTTTACTTGGTGCGTAGCTATAAAAATGACCAAATCCGCCACCTAAGTAAGGCGCTGAGCCCATTTGCCAAAATAGCCAGTTACGACACTCAGTTTTAGCTTTTAAATCTTTAGGTATGAGTACATCAAATTTCTCAGCCAAATACTGTAAAATAGAACCAGATTCAAAGATGCGAGTAGGCGGCGTGGTTGAATGATCCATTAGCGCTGGGATTTTTGAGTTTGGATTAATATCAACAAAGTCAGATCCAAACTGATCGCCATCACCTATGTTTATTAAATATGCGTCATAGTCTGCATCGGTGCAACCAAGCTGTAAAAGCTCTTCAAACATGATTGTAGCTTTTTGGCCATTAGGTGTCGCAAGAGAATAAAGCTGAAATGCGTGCTCACCAATAGGCAGAGTTTTGTCATGAGTCGCGCCTGCGATTGGGCGGTTAATGCTGGCAAACTTACCGCCACTTTCACTTTCCCACGTCCATACTTTTGGTGGCGTGTATTCGTTTTGATCACTCATAAATAACCTCAATGTTAAATGGAAATGTTTAATACTTACTCATAAATGTGGCCATAAAAAATTAATTAAAGGCCCTAAATATTTAATTTACCGACCTTTTAATTTATCGGCTTTTGCTAATCTATAACCTAAAAACAACCCGCTTAGCGCTCCAAATAAATGGCTTTCAAACGATACATGATAGCGCTGAGGTAAAACACCCCATATAAAACCGCTATAAAGTATAGCCACTACAACTGCAATTATAATTGATTTTAATGAGCGCCTTACTAAGCCGTAGCATAGAATAAAGCCCCATAAACCATATATAACACCGCTTAAACCAACATGTATGTTACTGCGCCCAAATGCCCAAACTAAGAGTCCACCGACTAGAGCGGTAAAAATAAATACGTTATAAAAACGTTTTACGCTGTACTGGCAAATTAGCCAGCTTAATACTACAAATGGGATCATATTACTGACAAAGTGCCACCAGCTACCATGTAAAAAAGGTGCGCATAGTATGCCAATTAATCCTTGGATACTGCGTGGATATATGCCTAAACCATTAAGATTTATGCCAGGTAGACTATTGATCACCTGTAGTACGAAGCAAATAACAACAATACTAAATATTGCGAAACGGGTACTAGTTAGTAATGACAGTGTGGTTGGCTTGGTTGCCATATAATCGCCCTAATTGACTTTAAGAGTTGCCAGTATAGGAATTGTATTTGCTAATGAAAAGCAATTAAAAAAGCACAGCATAAAATGCTGTGCTTAATTTTAATTATTACTCACTATTAACCTAATTTAGTTAATAGTTTTTTTGCAGCTAGTTCAGAGCTTGCTGGGTTTTGGCCGGTAATTACTAAACCGTCTTCTAGTGCTAATACACCCCAGTCGTCAGTTTTTTGATAATCGCCACCTTTTTTAATTAGCTCGTCTTCAACTAAAAATGGCACGATATCGGTAAGTTGCACTGCAGCTTCTTCAGAGTTAGTAAAACCAGTTACTTTTTTACCCGCTACTAATGCATTGCCATCGGCATCTTTAACATTTAAAAATGCAGCACTTGCATGACATACCGCAGCAACAGGTTTTTGCTCTTTTACAAAGCTTTCGATAAGTGAGATTGAATCAGTGTTGTCAACCAAGTCCCATAATGGACCGTGACCGCCTGGGTAAAATACAGCGTCAAAATCGCTAGATTTTACTTCACTCAACACTTTAGTGTTTGCCATAAGTGTTTGCGCTGCGCTATCTGCGTCATAACGTTTTGTTGCATCTGTTTGAAAATCAGAAAGTGTACTTGTCGGATCAATGGGTGGTTGACCGCCAGCTGGAGACGCTAATGTTACTTCAACGCCTGCATCAACAAATGCATAATAAGGGGCTGCAAATTCTTCTACCCAAAAACCTGTTTTTTCGCCAGTGTTACCAAGTTCTGCGTGAGATGTAAGAACCATAAGTATTTTTTTAGACATTGAATATATTCCTTCTGATGATTTAAATTGGTTTATCTTGCTTACCAATTACTATATGCACTAACAGAGCTTTAAACAACGATGATAAATTTAACTTTATTGGTTTAATAATTGATACAATAGAGGGGTTGAATTTAAAACACGCTACGGAGCACATATGAAGGTGTCGTTTGAGCAGTTAAAGAGCATGGTTGTATTTGCGCAAATTGTAGAGCAGGGCAGCTTAACCGCTGCTGCCAAACAGCTAGGGCTTACGCGAGCAGTTGCAAGTTATCATTTAAAAAAATTAGAAACGCAGCTTGAAGTTACTTTACTAAATCGCTCAACCCGTACCATGGCGCTCACTGAAGCAGGCATTGCTTATTATGAGCGCTGTAGAATAATTACCGAACAAGCTAATGCGGCTAATCAGCAAATAGAAAATATAAAGAGCGAGCCACAAGGTTTACTTAAAATTAGTTGCCCAGTAAATGTGGGAATGCAGTTAATTGTGCCTGCAATAAATACGTTTAAGCGCCAATACCCTAAAATTAAAATAGACTTACAGCTTACTGACGATGTGGTTGATATTATTAAAAATGGGTTTGATTTTGCAATTAGGGGAGTGGCACTGAGTGACTCCAACTTGCAGGCAACCAAGCTGACTACAATGAGCACTTGTATTTGTGGCGCGCCGGATTACTTTACACATTTTGGTAAACCTAAAACACCTTTAGAATTGGCAGATCATCAATGGGTGGTTTATCAGCTAGGAAGTAAAACGTTAACACTTTCAAAAGATGGTAAAAAACACGACATTACAATGCAAGGCGCCTTAAGTACTAATAACGCAGCTGCACGTACTGCCTTTGTAGAAGCAGGGCATGGCATTGGGCGTATTCCGCTTTACGATGCGTGGCCTAAAGTACAAGCAGGGCTACTTGAAATAATATTAGATGATTATAAAAGCAAAGATATTGAACTGTACGGGGTATTTCCGCCAGGAGCTGCGGGATCTAAAAAACTACGATTATTTATTGATTACTTAAAAGCGTATTTTGTAAAACAGCATACCGCTTTAGGTATGCTGAAAAGTAGTTAATGAGTAGTTTTTACAGCATTTATAAAGTTCGGCTAAATAATGCCACCGCTTGTTGATACATATTAATTGCAAGGGCTGCATCGTATCGCTCACCTTCATCACGCATAAAGGCATGTTGGGCATTAACTTCTTGCCATTGATAATTAATGCCTGTGTTTACACATTGCTGGTATATTTTAGTACGGCCTTCCTTTGGCACATGCGGGTCTTGTTTACCCCATATAAAGTGAATTTCGCCTTGTATATCAGCCATGCGTTCAAATGAGTTATTACCTGGTTTTGCTGGTAATGTGTCGCTGTGAATATCAGTTGCGTATAAGCAAAAAGCCGCTTTAATTTCAGGGTTTAGTGCCGCTCTGTAAGCTAAGTGACCGCCAATACATACGCCCATTGCGCCGACGGTGCCTGTGCAATAGCTTTGTAATCTAATGAAGTCGATCATAGTTTGTGTGTCACTGTCGTGGTGCTCAAGTGGCTTTGCCCACTTGTCGGCATTGCCTTTGTCTTTACCTGTATCATCATAAGCAAGCACAGTGCCCATAGGATTTAACTCGTGAAACACTTCCGGTACTAATACCACAAAGCCATGGCTTGCTAAAATAGCTGCGCTGCGTGCAATAGGTGCAGTTTGCTGAAAAATTTCAGAATAAAAAATAATAGCAGGGAACTGCCCTTGCGCCTGAGGGCGATATACGGTTGTTCGCATTAAACCTGTAGGTGTTGGCAAGTCTGCGTTATGTTGTTGAATTATCATAAAAGCGCTCAGTTAAATAAAATTATATATAATGATATGGTAACTGAGCGCGATAAAATAAACGACTTTTGTTGTCGAGTATTTATACCAACCTGCATAAATCTTTGATCAATTTAACGAATTAAATTTCACTATAACGTCGTTAAAAATTTTTTATTTAGAACAACTAGATAAAAAATTTTTGCCTAGTTCTAGCGTAATTTTCTTAACGTTAAATAGACCCCATATATAAGCAGATTGGTATTAAATACTTGCAGGCATTTTATTACAACTGGCGTAGTAACTTACCGTAGCGGGCCAATCTGAAAATATAGCCATTACACCCACGTCTTTTGCGAGTACATCAACGACCGTCATCATGTCGCCATCGTTATCTATAACATCAGCAATTGATTGATAGTAATAACCACCACCTTCATTAAGCGGACCTGAGCGCTCAAGGCTCCATGCAATAAGCTCTAAACTTGCTGCTTTTGCGTCAATTGCGTATTGTGATGGCACGATATTATTTTCGTTATCTATTGTTAGCATCATCCAAATTGGAGGGGCTAAAATTTTAACGCCGTCAGCCACAAGTTCATCCATACCAGGTTGCCATGTTTGTGGGTTACTTGGATCAAATCCGGCTTCACTGTCGCGACCATCTAGGTATACGCTTTTATCTGCAAAGTCAGGGTTAGTGTTAATCCAGTATTTTACGTCTTCAAGGTTAAACGATTGCGGGTAAACTTTTGAGGCTGGCACATTCATTTGTGTGTACTCGTCTAGCATTTTTTGCGCATATTGCTCTTGCGTCATTCCATCAAATGGCATACTTACTTGTGGCGATTTAAGTTCAGGGGTCATTTTTACACCCAGCTCATTAAACAGTGCAATGCTTTGTTTATGGGTCATCAATGTGCCGTTGGTGGCATATAAATCAGTGCGCCAACTTGGTGTACCATCCATGTAATCGGCAACGGTAGTTGCATTAGTGTTTGCACCATCCATTTTACCTTCAAGGGTTAAAAATTCCGCTAAGCTTATATCGCTGGTACAACATTTTGCAGAAGCAGCAACACCATTAGCAGGGTCTGCTGGTGTAAATGGCACACTGCATTTAGCTGCAAGTTCAGGAATGGCTAAAATATTAGTTGTGGTGTGTAAGTCGCATTGGGAGTGGCGACATACTAGTTCTTTATCGTTTGTAAATGTAACATCGCATTCAACAATGCCTGCGCCCATTCTAGCTGCAGCAATGTAGGCTTCTTTGGTGTGCTCAGGATATTGCATTGATGCACCGCGATGACCAATAGAAAAATCGGTACGGTAAAAAGGACCTTCGCTACAAGATTCTAATTGTGTTTTTAAGTTGCTGTCGCTCATATCATTGACTAAATAATAAGGACGAGTGCCTAGTTGAATATCTGGCGCATCACCGTTTGGTACTTCTACAATAACAGGCGTAGGCACTTCAACAATCTCAACTTCGGTGTTGGTAACAACCACTTCCTTTTCTACTATTTCTACATCGTCGTCGCAGCCAGCAAGTGTGGCTAACAATATACAGCTTGTAAGTAAGGTAATACGTTTCATTGTTTATCCTTAAAAAGTAAAATTTGTACTACCTTAATGATTATTAATGACAATTTAGCTACAAGTTTATTAATTTACTTTTTTATTAAGCATTTGATTCGCTAATAATGCACCTAACATTATAGCTGCACCAATACTTAACCTAACTATGTCAGCGTCTCTGTTCCAAATAAGCACGTTAACAATAATCCCTGCTGGGATAAGTAAGTTATTCATGACTGCCAGAGCTCCAACGTTGACGAGTGTTGCGCCTTTATTCCACATAAAGTAACCAAGGCCTGATGCAACAACCCCTAAATAAATCAGTATGCCCCACTGAGTAGAAGTGGTTGGTAATTTGTTTGAATTACCAAATAATGCATAACAAATTGTGGCAATAATAAGTGCGCCTATAAAAAACCATCCAAATACGGTTTTATCATCAAGCTTATTGTTCATCATTAAGCGTTTATAGGTTACTTGGCCTACAGCAAAACTTATGTTCGCACCTTGAACTAATAATAAGCCAATTATGAAATTGCTATTTAGGTTTTCGTAACGAATGGTAATTGCACCAATTACAGCAATAAGTGCGACTATAAAAAAGCGTGGGTTAAAGCGTCTGTTCAATCCATCATTTAGCAGGGTAATGTACAAAGGAGTCATTACAGTAAATAGCAGCACTTCGGGAACGGTTAAAAATAAAAATGAGTGGTAGTAAAAACTATACATAACACCAAGTTGTATAGCGCCAATCAGCATAAGCTTTAAGGCTAAAGGTTTAGGCGTTTGTTTGAGCTTTAAAAAAGGTAAAAAAATCAGTGTTGCCAGTGCTATGCGTATTAATACGCTAAACCAAGCGTCAACTTGGCCTGCTAAATACACACCAATTAAACTAAACGAAAACGCCCAAAGCAAAGTGACTGCAAATAAGTACTGCATAACCATCATCTTTTAATAAATATTGAGCTAAGTTTATCTGTTATATGTGAGGGTATAAACAATAAAAGCCCGCAAGCGGGCTTTTATAAAAGTGAGCTTAATAAATTAAGTTATTTACTCAACTAAACCACGGCGCTTAAGTAGTGCGTCGGTAGTTGGTTTTTGACCTCTAAACTCAATGTAGCTTTGCATTAAGTCGCGGCTGTTACCTTTTGATAGGATTTCTTTACGGAACTTATCACCATTTTTACGTGTTAAGCCGCCGTTGTTTTCCATATGTGCAAACGCGTCTGCTGCAAACACTTCAGTCCATAGGTACGCGTAGTAACCCGCTGAATAACCACCTGCAAATGTGTGGCTAAAGAAGTTTGATTTGTAACGCGGTGGAACAGGGTAGTAAGCAATACCGTGTTTTTCTAGCGCGTCTTGCTCAAACTTTTGAACGTCAGCTACTTTTTCATCAGAACCAAATGAATGCCATTCCATATCAAGTAGTGCAGCGGCTAAATATTCAGTAGTGCCGTAACCTTGGTTGAATTTTTGCGATTCAAGTACTTTATCAAGTAAAGCTTGTGGAATTGGCTCACCTGTTTTGTAATGCTTAGCATAGTTTGCAAGTACTGTTGGTTCAATCATCCAATCTTCATTTGCTTGCGACGGAAATTCAACAAAGTCACGCGCCGTTGCAGTACCCGCTAGGCTTGGGTATTTAACATCTGAGAATAAACCGTGTGCAGCATGACCAAATTCATGGAACATAGTAGACACTTCGTCAAACGTCATTAGCGTTGGCTCGCCTGCAGCAGGTTTTGGAATGTTCTGCGCATTGTAAATAACCGGTTTAGTGCCTTTTAAGCCGCTTTCGCTAACGTATGCACTCATCCATGCGCCGCCACGTTTACCTTCACGTGCATATGGGTCTAAGTAAAATAAACCGATGGCGCTGCCATCAGCGTTAAATACTTCGTATACGGTGACATCTTCATGATAAACAGGAAGATCTTTACGTTCTTTAAACGTAATACCGTACAGTTTGTTCATTGCAAAGAATAAGCCATCGTGAATAACCGATTGCATTTCAAAGTATGGTTTAACAAGTGCTGGGTCTAAGTTGTACTTTTCTGCACGTACTTTTTCAGCATAAAAAGTCCAATCCCATGGTTTAAGCTCAAAGCTTTCGCCTGAATCGTTAATTACTTTTTGAATCGCTGCTGCTTCAATTTTTGCTTTTTCAACTGCTTTTGGTGCTAGGTCATCAAGGATGCCGTAAACGTTATCAGTTGTTTGTGCCATACGCGACGTCATTACATAAGAAGCCCAATCTTTGTAGCCTAAAAGCTCTGCTTTTTGAGCGCGTAGGTTGGTTTCTTTAATAATAATAGGGCCGTTAGTTTTTGCTGCACGGTTTGCAGAGGCTTTAAAAATTCGCTCACGTAGGTCGCGGTTTTCAAGGCTGCTTAAAATTGGTTGTTGCGTTGTATTTACCAAAGTGATCATGTAGCCGTCTTTGCCCGCTTTTTTAGCTGAAGCTGCAAGGCCTGCAATTTCGCCTTCAGAAAGACCCGCTAATTTACTTTTATCTGTAACTACAATAACGTCTTCTTTAAACGATTTTAAAATGTTTTGTGAAAACGCAGTAGATAGCTGAGCTAGCTCTGAGTTAATTTCACGCATTTTAGCTTTTTCAGCGTCATTTAATTTAGCACCTGCTTTTACAAACTGCTTGTAGTAAAAATCAACTAGGCGTTTATCTTCTGCGTTTAATTTATCTTGATTGTCGTAAATTGTTTGTACGCGCTTAAATAATTCACCGTTTAAGTAAATATCATCTGAGTGAGCAGATAATACAGGCGCCATTTTTTCATCAATACGCTGGTATTCAGCATCTGAAATTAAACCAGATAAGTTATAAAAAGCAGCCGATACGCGATTTAATAGCTCCCCTGACAATTCCATTTTAACTAATGTGTTTTCAAATGTTGCTGGAGCAAGGTTATTAGCAATGGCTTGTACTTGTGCCGTGTGCTGTGTGATACCTGCATCGAATGCAGCTTCGTAGTCTTTTGTACCAAATTTATCAAATTCTGGTGCCATATATTGCAATGGGCTTGGCTTAAATAAAACATTGTTTGCGTTCATGTCTTGCACTTGTGCTGCGCCTTCTTTTGCCATGTTTTGTGTATCGTTAGATGAACAGGCCGATAATATTAAGGCACTAGCAATAGTAGTGGCGATCAGGGTTTTACGCATAATAACTCCATAGAAAGATTAGCCGGAATAGGCTTTGCGAGTCGAAAAACCTAGTTAACTTATCAAATTTTGGCGTTTATACAATAAAGTTTATCGGTATTAAGGGGGATTTGAACGCAAATTAGCTAATATTTAGCTTTAAGGAAGGTAAAAGTAGCTCTAAAAGTAAACACCTGAGCTACTTAATAAGTCGTTGAGTCATAATTGCTTAGTTATATCCTAGTACAAATTTTCTCTCAGAGCCAAAGTTGCTAGGTTGTTGTTGGCCAAACTCTTTGTTAATAGATGCCAGTGTTTGCTCTTGTTCTGCAAGAAGGCACAAAATTTTATTTCGGTAATCTAGGCTGCTTTCAAATAAATGTAAGTCTACCTGCGGCTGCAAAGTAGCGAGTCTTTGATTTAAAGTAAGTTGTGTCATATGTGATCTCCAGTGCTTGTACACTATTTATATAGCACTCGGTGCAATAAAGAGTTAATAAATTGTTCATAAAAAGTATATTGAACTTATTAACTTGGCGTTTTAGTTATATTATGACTGCTAAACTTACCCAACACTGAACCGCTTTCACTTTATAGCGATTTAAATTTAAAGCGCTCCTTTGCTTGTTTTGGAAAATAAATGACCTTAGAACACATAAACCAAATTCTTGCCTTTGTTGTATTTAGTTACAGCGATGTACACATTACCGTAGCAAAAATTATTAAAGTGCCTTTAATACTTTTCGCTATTTGGTTTATTGTGACGCGTATTGGCAAGCTAATAACAAAAACATTATTGGCAAAAAAGTTAAGCCAAGATGCCGTGCATTTATTTACACGTATCTACTTTATTTTAAGTATCGCTATTTTAATTTTTACATCTTTAGAAGTATTAAGCATACCGCTTACTGCGTTTGCTTTTGTTTCAGGTGCAATAGCCATTGGTGTAGGCTTTGGTGCTCAAAATATTATTAATAACTTTATTAGTGGCTGGATACTAATGTGGGAACGCCCAATACGTATTGGTGACTTTTTAGAGGTAGGCAATGCAAAAGGCGTGGTAGAAACAATTAATACTCGCTCAACGCGTATTCGCCGAAATGACGGCGTACATATGCTTATTCCTAATTCTCAATTGCTCGAAAATACAGTAACAAACTGGACGCTAATAGATGGCAATGCACGCTCATCGGTCAGTGTAGGCGTTGCGTATGGATCAGACGTGATACTGGTTAAAAAGCTTATTCAGCAAGTGCTTGATGATCATGAAGCAATATTGGCTAATCCAAAGTCATCGGTGTTATTTGATGACTTTGCAGATAGCTCGCTCGTATTTAACGCTATTTTTTGGGTGTGCGCCGAGTCTGAAACCATGCTTAGAAAAGTACGCAGTGATATTCGTTTTAGTATTTACGCTGTATTTGAAAAGCATGATGTAGTGATTGCTTTTCCGCAGCGTGATATTCATATCGACGGTGAAATTGCATTTAAGCGCTCATAGTTCAAATATAGTAAATATTAAAAGTCGCTCTTGGGCGGCTTTAAATAAAAACACAGGTGTTTCTATTTTAGGTTAACATGTAAAACAATCCCTTCTTCCTACTCCATTTTATCAAATCCAATAAAGGACATATGTCCTCAATATTAGAATTTTGCATCTAAATAGTGATAAAAACACGTGATTTTGTAGTTAAATGTTGCAAAAAAGTTTCTAATTATGTCTATATTTATGCAGTAAAATTGTCACACAATGGTATAATCTTAATCGTTCGTTCAGCCTTATAACATCGTTTTTGTACTCTCGGTAATAAGGTCCGCGCGCATGACGCAAGTCGCGAAAAATTGAACGAGCCCGCAACTTACCTTCAAGGTATAAGTAGCGCAACACAAAAAACCGTTGAACAAGAGTGCACAAAAAAGGTTAAACCCAACATGAAAGCAATGAAAAGATCTACGTTAGCTACCCTAATCAATGCAACGTTGTTCTCTGCAGTAGCAGGTACTTCATTTTCTTCTTTAGCTGCTGAAGAAAAAACAGCTAAAAAAAGTAATCAACTAGAAGTTATTCAAGTAACAGCTCGTAAACGTGTAGAAAACGCTCAAGAAGTACCAGTAGCAGTATCTGCTCTACAAGGTGATAACCTTGATGCGTATAGCTCAGCTGGTATGGATATTCGTTTTTTAAATGCGAAAATTCCAAGTTTATCTATTGAATCTTCATTTGGTCGTTCATTCCCACGCTTTTACGTTCGTGGTTTAGGTAATACCGATTTCGATTTGAATGCATCACAACCAGTATCACTTGTTGTTGATGAAGTCGTTCAAGAAAATGCAATTTTAAAAGGCTTCCCAGTATTTGATGTTGAACGCGTAGAAGTATTACGTGGTCCTCAAGGAACTTTATTTGGACGTAACACGCCAGCTGGCCTTGTTAAGTTTGATACTGTTAAACCAAGCCAAGAATTTGATGGTTATGGCTCTGTTTCATACGGTAGCCGTGGCGCTGTAGACACAAGTGGTGCTGTAGGTGGTGCTTTAACTGACCGTTTATCTGCTCGTGTTTCATTATTATGGCAAGATAAAGACGATTACATTGATAACCAAGCTCCAGGCTTTGAAGCTAAAGACGAGCAAGGTGGTTACACTGAAAAAGCGGCACGCGTTCAGTTTTTATATGAAGGCGATGATTTTACTGCTTTATTAAACTATCACACACGTGATTTAGATGGCTCGCCAATTGCCTTTCGTGCAAATGTAATTAAAACGGGTACTAATGAGCTAGTAGATAATTACGAAAGTGATGTTGTTTATCAAGATGCGGCATCTCGCTCTACTCAACAAGTAGAATCTGAAGGTGCAAGCTTAAAGCTTGAGTGGGAACTTAAAAATCACACAATTACTTCAATTTCTGCATGGGAAAGTGCTGAAATATATTCGCGCGCTGATATCGACGGCGGTTACGGTTGTGGTTTTTGTGGACAAGATAATGGTCCAAGTTTTGTACCATTTGAATCTGAAAGTGCGGATGGTATTCCAGATCACGACCAGTTAACCCAAGAACTACGTTTATCTAGTAACTTTGATGGTGATTTAAATTATCAAGTAGGTGTATTTTACTTTGATGAAGAGCTGACAATTGAAAACTTTAATTATAACACCGCTGATAATGGTGTATTAAACGGTTATGTTGAGCAGCAACAAGACACAACAGCATGGGCAGTATTCGGCTCTGTTGATTATGTAGTATCTGATGATTTAAAAGTAACAGCTGGCCTTCGTTATTCTGATGACGATAAAGATTTTGTAGCAAACCGTACTCTTAGCCCAATTGGCGGTGGTGCTTTACTAGTAGAGCGTGATGTTAGTGACGACCATGTTAGCTGGGACTTATCTGCAAATTATAAAGTAAACGATGATGTTAACTGGTACGGCCGTGTAGCAAACAGCTTCCGCGCACCTAGTTTACAAGGTCGTATTTTGTTTGGTGATGATGTAACAACAGCTGAGTCAGAAACGGTAACATCGTACGAAACAGGTATTAAATCAGACGTGTTAGATGGCCAAGGTCGTGTTAACGCGACTGTGTTTTATTACACAATGGACGACCAGCAACTTACCGCTGTAGGCGGTGGTGCTAACTTTAACCGTTTAGTTAATGCTGATAAAACGACTGGCTATGGTTTTGAGTTAGATACGCAGTGGGTATTAAGCGATGAGTTTAATGCAACGTTTAATTTAAGCTACAATAAAACAGAAATCAAAGATAGTAATCTAAGTATTGCAGCTCCTGACCGTTCAACGTTAAATATTACAGACCCAGTAGTAGACGGTAAAGTATTTCTTGATGGTAATAGCTTACCGCATGCTCCTGAGTGGATCTCTAACTTTACGCTTCGCTACACTAAAGAACTTGCCGATGGTAACTTTTTCGCAAGCGGTGATATTTCTTATCGCAGTAAAATCAATATGTTCCTTTACGAATCAGTAGAGTTTGAAGGTAAAGAGCTTATTGAAACAGGTTTGCGTACAGGTTACACATGGTCTGAAGGCGATTACGAATACGAAGTAGCCGCTTTTGTTCGTAACTTATTTGACGAGCAACAAGTTATTGGAGCTGTAGACTTTAATAACAATACGGGTATTGTTAACGAAGAACGTTACGTAGGTGCTGAGTTTAAAGTTAGATTTTTCTAACTAATAGCTAAAAGTATTTACTTTAAAAGCCTGCATTGCGCAGGCTTTTTTATTTGTATAACCCCTTTTAGAGCTGCTAAAGTAGCGCCTAATTGGTTTATTTAAAGAGAAGAGCAATGGCTGGATTTTGGAATTACCGTGTAATTTTTTGTGAAGCAACGAAAGATGAAGCAGCGCAATATCAAATACACGAAGTAGAATATAACCTGAACGGTAAAGTGACTAACTGGTCAGAAACAGGCGCAGCCCCTTTTGGTACAACACTTGATGAGTTGAAAGATGACTCAGATCGTTTAAAAACAGCATTTGAAAAGCCTGTACTTAAAGTTATGCGTAAAACGCGTGGCTATGAGCTTGTTGATGTTGATACGGGTGACGAAGCAACGGGTGAGCCACCAGCTGGCTTAACGCAATAACAACAATTTAATAAAAGGTGCTTAAGGCGCCTTTTTTATTGTCAAAATTTGGCTTAGGTTAAATAAGGAATGAGGATGACATTAGAAGCAGTATTATTTGATATGGATGGCACATTAGTTGATTCAGAAAGCATGCACTTTGTATGTTGGAGTAAACTACTTAAGCCTTATGGTGTTAGTTATTTAGAAAATGATTTTTGTCAGCGCTTTTCAGGACGACCCACTTTAGAAGCTGCAATAGAGATTAAGCAAGAGCATAACTTATCAGTAAGCGCACAGTTTTTAGCGGATGAAAAATACCGTTTATTTGGCGAATATGTAATAACACATTTACCATCACTAATGCCGTTTACTGAGCAAACGTTGAAAGCTGTAAAAGCGAGTGGCTTAAAAATGGCGCTAGTAACGGGCAGTGCTAAAAGTGAAGCTATGCCAATACTTAAAGGTTTAGGATTTTATGAGCTGTTTGACACGGTGGTAACAAAAGACGATGTAACTAATCCTAAACCTGCTGGAGACCCATATTTACTGGCACTTAAGCAGATAAATATACAGGCAGGCAATGCAATAGCCGTTGAGGATACATTTACCGGCGTTAC
>NZ_AUTP01000099.1:0-2191 GCF_000498075.1 Pseudoalteromonas sp. TAB23 | reverse complement strand
GGTGTATGTGCATAGCAAACGCCCGGGCTTTGACCCAGCAAAACCAAGTAAAACCGACTCAACCGAATACGCTCACTTTGTATTTTGCAAAGGCCATGAGCTAGCGCCTGAAATTTTTGTAATTTAACGCTGGGAACTGCTAAAAATGAAACTACACCCAAAAGCAAAGGCCGCACTTGGCTATTACAACGCACACAGAAAAGAGCGCGATATAGCAAAGTGTGATTTTCAAAAAGCGGTAAGTGCATTATACGATTTAAATGCCTACGCACCCCAAATAGCAAAGCGCATAGAAGCGCTTGGTCGTTTTAGCTCAAATAGCTGGTACGCATATTCAATGGCTGAGTTTGATATTCAACTTGATAATGATGTAAGGCTTTTAGACGCATACCACAACATTACGACCTCCCATTTTAACCCCCAAGGACACTAAAAAATGAACGCTATCAAAGACCAAGTTATGCCTAAAAATAAGCAATTACTACTTAATATTGTTTTACACGCTATTGAGCAAGTTAATTTTGCAATTCGCAATTTAAACAAACGCAGCACTATTGGCATGCTAATGCAGTGCGAAGACACGCTAACCGACTTGCTACCAATCGTAAAAATGATTGCTGACGACGACGTTAATTTTGAACGAGCATACAGCCTAATGAGCATTGCATTAAATGCTGTGCAAATTGGTGGTGAGCCAATGGAAATAGAGCTGTAACAATGAGCATGTGGCCCGTTGTAAGCTTTGATGTTGTAACAGCGGTTTTAACTATGGTTAAAGCCGTTGACGACAGTGAACACAGAGATTTTTTAATAAGCGGCCTTGGCCGTTTTACTGCGTACAGCCAATATAAAATGGCTAAGCAATACCTTGCCAAAATTACCCCACCAAGCAACGCCTGGTACAAAGATGAGCCTATAAACCCAAGCGAAAAAGCAAACGCTTGGTTTTATGATGTGCTTAAAAATGCAGAGCACCGCATTGATGTAACCAGCCTTAAGCTAAGCAAACCAGCTAAAGCCGCGCTTAAAAAAGTGCATAACAATAATATTCATAATTTTATTGTAAAAGACATTATTGAAAGTAAACGCGCACCCAGCATACAAGCCAGCTTTGTACGCCAAACTGCTAAAAATATGGAGTTTGCACAAAAGCAGCGCAACGCAAAAAACAAACAACCTTTAACCGAGCAAAATTTAAAACAAGAAGTAGGCGATCAGGTTTCTAGCTCAGCAATGTCGGTTATTAACGCAATAGACGACGCTGAAGAAGTTAAGTTTGTTTACCAATGTTTAAGCAAAGTACCCAAGCCGCTGCAAATGCGTGTAGCTAAGCGCTTTATTAATAAATACGACACCAGCTTAAAAAGCACAGCCAACGCAACCAAAGACGAACTAATACAAATAAGCCGTGCGCTTTACGACTTTAGCGGCACTAAAAACCCGCACCAAAAAGTACAGCCAACAAGCGCAAATATTCGCGCTCAATACAGTGCAAATAACTGGTTACGTCGTACCGTTAAAACATTAAAGCCACGCCTTAAAATACTCGAGCAAATTACTAATGCTATGCCGCTGCCTTGGCACATATTAGCCAATGCCGACAAAACCAAAAAACATGCAAATGTATTGGCAATGCAAACAGCCGAAATAATAGCCGACCTAGCAAAAGAACAACCTACGTGGGATGCAACCGACATACACGAAAGAGTAAACGAATATGCAAACCAATTTAGCGTGCAATTACAATTTGCTGAAAAAAGCGAATACCTAACAATACCCGATGCGGAAGTAGCGCTTTTAAAAGCACAAGATCATAAGTGGTGGGCGCGTAAACTTAAAACAGTACGCAGCCGCTACCTAGAGCACCTAGAAATTGCAACGGGCGAAGTAGGCCGCGACCTATTTAACAGTATTGATAAAAAAGGCGCTAAAACCACCAAACGCCGTGGCATAAGTGCGTATTGCTCAAAGCAAGCAATTGCCGAATACACCACCAATCGCGAACGCGGCCAACGTTACCTAGAAAGCCTAGAATTAGTAAACGAACAAAGCGATGTTATATCGCTAATGAAAGCAGTAGAAGCAGGCGTTGCCAACCATGAAAACATGCGCAACGAGTTAATGCTACGCATACGCGAAACCGAAGAACTGGCCGACGAAATGGGCTACACAGGCGGCTTTTATAACATTA
>NZ_AUTP01000098.1:0-7096 GCF_000498075.1 Pseudoalteromonas sp. TAB23 | reverse complement strand
CCCGAAGCCGCGCCTATAATGCCGCCCTCGGCAGCTTTAGTACCTTCGTCTACAGCAAAATCTTCCTTTGCGTATGAGTCGTTGGCTACAATACTAATATCAGCTTCATTAATACCTAAAGCTTCTAATCTATAAATTGCGAGTGTTGCTTGTGATGCACTTTCGAATAACCCAGTAATAACGGTACTCATAATAACTCCTTTATTTATTTAAGAAAATACACTTACTACCAAGCAAAACTCAAACCAAATAAATTATCATTTAAAATCAATAGCATAAAACAAAATCCCGTACTAACTCTCTTATTATTAGAGTAAAAATTGCTAAATTTTGTAAAAAACTCCTATCTACATAAACAAAATTCCTTGCGAAATAAAGAGAGGTTTTTATCACTCTCTTGTTTATGGTTATTACCGTGCTTACCAATAAAATTAAAAACACCAACAGAGCATTATTTTTCATGCGATTTGAAGGTTAAAACAAAGACGCTTATCCTCTTCAATTCCCCTACCCAGTTACAATTGTGTTTTATTAATTCAGTAAAGAGTCAGTCTAATTTTGTTATCACTGTGGTTCATTTTTCGGTGCGCATGAATCGTAAAATACTGTGCTAAATCTTCTTGTTATATTGCCCTGCTATCAGCAGATATAGGCCACTCATGGATTACGAAAACAACTTCTTAAGTCAATCACAACAAGCTGCACTGCAACAAGCGATGGTCAATACCAAGCTTTTAAACAGCACTTCAATAAATACTAACAACATGCCAACACCTGAACAGCAAGCTTATGGTGTTATTGCTGTCGCGCTTTACCGCTTTAATTTACAAAAAATAAAATGGTCATTATTTTTAAAAACAGCAATAAAATTAACTACTAATGTTTGCCAATGGCTGGCCACCGAACTCACAAGATGCCAGCAAGAATACAAAGCCCAACCTAATGACGCTGTAATAATTGAGCAAAACGCTCTTTTGAATGGTATTTTTAGCGAAGAACTCGCCTATGTCGGTGCCTTACTAGGAACTGAAGCACAAGCTTAATAAACTTCCTAAGCGTGAGTAGAATAACCTTTCAGTTAAACGCTCTTACTCTTGTCGCAATCTCACTCAAAGCTTTACGCTTAAATTTGTAAAAATTTGAGTGAGTTTTTTATATAACTGTGCTTATTACTCAAACATCTATCGGTACGTAAATTGCTGTTATTAATATTCTTACTTAAAGAGTTACACATAAATAACGCTGCCGTTATTTATAAAAAGGAGTAAATTATGAGTAATAAACAGCTAATTACAACGATAGGTATAGGTCTCGCCGCTGCATCAGCAGGTATGTTAACAAGGAAAACTTTACAAAAATCGTGGGAAAAGGTTACCAACGAACCAGCCCCAAAAGATAGACCAAGCGAAGAAACAGATCTTAAAGAGGCCGTTACATGGGCTGTAGTTTCAGGTATTGGTGCGGGTGTTGCAAGAATGGCCGTACGTTACGTGCTAGACAAGCGCCGATCCAAATAAACCGACCCGATTGATACCTCTTATAAGTATTAATCGTAATGCGGTGAGGCTCTAAAAGCGGCTTGCGACAGCTACTCCTTAGTTGTTGCAAGCAACCTGGCAAACACCTTGAATAAGGTTTTTTATCATTGAGTTAAAACACGCGTTTAGATTAATATCTAAAAGGGGTTCTGTGGTGAAATTTAAAATGTCGGATGGCACGGCTGCACCGCTTATCCAACCTACGTAGGTAGAAAAAGCCAAAGGCGCCTTCCAACAAGACATCCTAGATTTTAAACAGATACACTCTATTGAACATTAACCTATTAAACATTAACTCCCTTTCAAAGTTGTTGCCTGCCTACAAGCTTGCGTATAATGCCCGTATTCCGGCTGCATTTTTTAGCCGCTAACTTGGATTTTAATAATGAAAAAACTCTCTGCAGTGCAAATAAAACAGCAAGCACTTGTACTTAATACTGCTGAAAAATTAGAAGAACAAGGCCGTGCTGAACTCCCAGGCATGCTGCAATGCTGGTTTGATGTGGAATACCACTTATTTCCAAGTACACTACTGCTGTGCTTTCAGTTTGAAAACGAGCAAGCCTTAGCGGCCGCAGAGCCTGACTTATTAAAGTGGCAAAAACGCTTAAGCGGCGCAATGCTTAAAAAGGGCGTGATTTTAAAAGATATGCGTAAACATTTAGTGTTTACCTTAAAAGGACCTGACGATTAATAGAGGGTTTTAAAGGGATATAAGGCCTTTCGCTCGTGTAGCCGAAGCGCATAAAACCATAATGAAAAGCCGTTGCATTCCTGTAACGGCTTTTTACTTTTATTAGAGCTTAAAGTAGAACCTATAAAGATCAATTTTTGACTCAGGGATTTTTATTAGCCGGTGATACTAATTGGCCGTTAAACAATACTAATGCACGGCAAAAGCAAATATCAGTCGATTCAACGTTAATTGGTTGCCCTAAGTTAGCAATAGTAGGATAGTAAATTACACATAAAACAATCGCTTTATCTTAGGAGTATTATGATCAAAGTATTATTAGCAACCAGCTTAATTGCCTCTTCATTCGCTGCTTTAAGTAATCCTTTAACTGTTGAAGAACAGCGTATCAACAAAGCACAATCAGCAATGCCAAATGTTTTAAATGCATTTACCCCACAAGTATCAAGTTTTGAACAGCAATTTAAAGAATTAAACGACTTTAAAAGTGCAAAAATATTAGTACAAAACTTTAGTTTTGAACTGTGGGAAAACGCAAAACAACGCATAGTAAAAACCAATAACTACGACGACCGAGAGCTTTACTGGGCACGCCTGCTTTCAAGCAAAGTAATACGCACAACATCGCCTAAATTTTCAATTACGCAGGCTCAACTAAATACTTTACTAACCATGCTTGAGGAAGGCAGCAGAGGCCGTACCGACCTTGCTTTTTCATCAGGCAGTACTAAAAAAATATTACTTACAGGCTTTGACCCATTTTTACTCGATAAAAACATAAACCAAAGTAATCCCTCAGGTGTTGCAGCGTTATTACTCGACGGCCAAGTTATTAATTACAACGGCATCAACGCAGAAATTAACACCGTTATGGTGCCTGTACGCTACGAAGACTTTGATCAAGGAATAATAGAGTCGCTACTTGCCCCCTACTACGCACTTAATAATGTAGACATGGTAGTCACCGTAAGTATGGGCAGAACAGAATTTGATTTAGAGCACTTCCCGGGCAAACGCCGCAGTGTAACCGCCCCCGATAATGCCAATATTGTGTATGGCGGAACGCAAACAAGCCCAGTGATACCAAAGCTTAATGGCCGACCACTCCCGGGCAACGAGTTTGTAAAATTTAGCTTGCCTGTAACTTACATGCAAAAAGCCAAAGGCCCTTATAAAGTTATCGACAATCATGAAGTCACCACGCTTGAAAAAACCTATAAAGCGGGTTCGTACGGCGAGCTTAAAAATAGTATTGCGGTAAATGGGGGCGGCGGTGGTTACTTGTCTAACGAAATATCGTACCGCAGTATTCGCCTGCGCGATGCGCTTAATTCAAGTATACCTACAGGGCATATTCATACCCCACGTATACAACAATTCGAACCTGAAACAGAAGCTAAAATAGTAAAACAAATAAAGGCAATGCTAGAGCAAAGCTTAGTAGCGCTATAGTTTATAAAAACAAGTTTAAGGGCGTAAAAAAGGGGGGCACGCCCTCTTCCGCGATTCATTGCAGATTACTAGGAGCTGGGTTACTAGGATCTGGCCTTGCTTTTTTCCTTAATCACAAAAGGCAAAAGAAAGACCTAACCCTAGCGATTGTGCTTGACCGGAACTTTCTAATGGGTAACCCTACAGGTATTTTTAAAATGACATTTATGTTATAGACTTAGCTAGTCACTTACTGGTAAAGCGCCTACAAAAAAAATTTACAGGCGGTATTAAATACGGTCAGACAACCCAATCTACGAGACTCAACTCGTGCCACAAGAAAGCTTAGAACAACTACACATAGTTGGCCGAGTTGTGTGGATGGGGGAAGATTTGTAATACTGCTTTATAAGTAACTATTTAAAAGGATTTTAAGTGAAACGGATTTTATTATTTGCACTACTAATGAGTGTTCAAGTCAACGCAACACAAGTATACAAATATACTGTAAACAGTGTAATCACATTCATTGATCAACCTTGCAGTGCTGATACCCGCATAGTCAAAGTACAATCAGGCAAAAGTAATAATACAGCGACCCCCTGCCAACTAGTTAACCAATACTTAAAGCAAGTAAAACAAACTAGGTCATGTAAAGCTCCCGAATCAGTTAAAGTTGTTAACCACTTTATGCGCTGGAAACAGGACGACAGCGGTGCTAGGCAGCTTTTAGTTTTAGAAGTAAAAGCTAAAAATGGTTATGGTGCCTATGATGGTACAACCTTCTCAGAGTGCTTTTTAGACCATAACGGTACTGGACTCAGTACTGTTCAACATTTCGTAAGAAAATAAACTTAATAAAAATAATCAAACAGGATTTAATATGTCAAAGAGTAAAAATTTTAGTATCTTCTATGATAGCGATGAGACTAAAGATCATACTATTGATGCTGAAGTGTTAGGACAAAGTTTAATTAGCTTTTCCAAGGCTGTAAAAAAAGCAGATAGAGTAATAAATGGGTCTGATTCAACATTAGAAATAGATGTAAAGGCTCATAAAGAAGGCTCTTTTGGTGTTACTTATGAAATTACCCAATTACTTCAAAGTAGTTTGAATGTTATTGAGTATATTGGAATTACAGCGGCCACATCAGCTGTTGTCGGCGGTAGTGTTATGGCTTTAATAAATAATATCGCAGGCAGGAAGATGAAAGGTGTTGTTCGTGAAGGTGATGATAAATCAGTAATTGAACTTGATGATGGTACAAAAATAGAATGTGATCGTCGACTAGAGGAGCTAGTGACAGACCAAGATTTTAGAAAAAATTACGAAGATGTTTTTTATACTCCGATTAAAAATGACCCTACTGCAAAAGTAATACTTAAAGATTCCGAATTAAAACCATTAGAAGTTATAAATCAAACACAGTCTGAAAATTTTAAATCTATAGGAACGAAATCTGTAGAAACAAAAGAAGAAAATGTTGTTACCAATATTCGCTTTACACAAGTGAATTTTGATAGTGGAAATAAAGGCTGGAGGGCTGAGTTACCTAAATTAGATTCTGATGTAGCGGTCAAGATAGAAGACAGCAAATTTTTGAATAGTGTTGATAATAGTCAACAATCCATGGTAAAAGGCAGCTTATTTGAAGTTAAGCTTAGAATAAAAACATTTTTTAAAATTAACAATTCCCCAAGCTATAAGTACACAATACTTGAAGTTATACGACATAGAACAAGCAGCGATAAAAAATTGATATGACAAACGAACAAATCATTTTGATCACACAAATTATGATCTGGGTTGGAGTAGCAGCTGCTTCTCCATTCATTTATCGTGTCACTTATCAAGTAATTCGATATTGTTTATTGTTATTTCAAACACATTCTGAAGTTGTGATTATTAATGAAAGTGGAGGTGAATTACACCTACGTCTTAAAGCTAAAGGCTCTAAACAAGAAGTTATTGATGCCATAAGGAAAAGTTTGAATGGCAACAAATAATTCAAGCCAAGTAGCTTTTAATGCAGGCTTTTTATCTACTGTAGTAATAGGCATAGCAAAATTATCAACTGAGAATGGGTTAATTCCTCAGTTCGCGGCAGATCTTGTATATATTATTACTCCAGCAACAGTAGGTTTTATTGTTTGGCTCTTGAATCGTTTTCTACATAGAGTTGAGCCTTACACTGACGAGCAGATTAAAGAAAGATCACGAATTAAAAACACCTTAAAGCATTTAAAAAAGGAGCTAAAATCAGCTAAAAAATTTCCAGCGGGTAGTGAGTTGGAAAAAAGCTGTATAGCTCAGATCATTATGCAAAATGAAAAGCTTTCAAAAATGACTCTGAGTGAATGATGATGAGATACTATGACTGAACCGACTAAAAGCTTGAGCGAACAAATTAATAACGATGTAACTCTAGCAAGCTGTAAGAAAACACTAATAATTCTTTCATCTATTTTATTAGCGCTTACTTTCTCTGGGGCAAAGATTACAGAAGCTAACACCTTCATTTTTAAAATAACATTTACTAACCCATTAGGTCTAAGTTCCTTGATGCTATTAGCTATTGGTTATTTACTAATTCGTTATAATTCATTGTCACATTTATATGTGGAAAGCTTTCAAAAACAATGGTCAGAGAAAGTTATCCGCAATAGTTTTTATCGAAACTTCGATCATCATAATGATGTCGTGAGTGGGTTTATACCTGACTTGTTTAAATCTTACGTGGATCTTAATAACGAAAGTATTAAAAGAGAGAGCCATGACTTTGTTGAATACGATTTAAATACTCAACTTTTTTTCAATGCTTATTTTCATTTGACCATTCACGATGAGTCTGGCCCAAGTGAACCTGTAAAAGTTTACTTATTTAGTGCTAAAAATAAGTTAAAGTATTTGGCTGCGATCAGTCTGATTTCCTATTATTGGTTAGTTGAACAATTTCGCCACCGTGAGTTTTTAGAATTGTACAGCCCTATGTTTATAGGGTTTATTGCTGTTTTTTGTAGTGTTTGGTCAAGATTCAATCCCTCTATATAATTTTTACCCCATTTAAAATTCTCTCCCCCTAAAACTTGACACTCTGATACAAACATTAAGGGGAGTGCAGAAGTACCAAGCGCGTTTAACCCTTACCCCTTAACCACATTTAAGCTGTTTTAATCAGCGCCCGGAAGTAAAATGCATAAGGTCAGGTCTTGTTTCTTGCCAAGACCAAGCACCAACCTCACGTTTAACACCCTCCCCCGTCATCGCGCCGTGAAAATAAGCAATTGATGAGTAATGCATTTCATGGATGAAATGAAAGCCATGCTTGCACATGGATGTGCTTTCATGGCGTTTACGTTCACATCAATTGTGGTTTGAAGGAAACAGCGTGATGCTCGGGTGCGCTGAGAGTGTCCAGAGAGGGACCAGCGG
>NZ_AUTP01000097.1:0-3722 GCF_000498075.1 Pseudoalteromonas sp. TAB23 | reverse complement strand
CAGCCGTTAAAGGTCTGTAAGCAGTACCTGCATTACCTAAAAATAAGGGCTCCGTAGGTGTATTAAACACACCACCAACTCCCTCTACGGTCGCTACAGTGTGTTCATCATTTAAAGTTACATTTACGCCTAATAACTTTAAAGCACCCAGCATATGGCGTATATCGTCACTATCAAGTAAGTTTTCTACAACGGTGGTACCGTTTGCCAGTGCTGCTAATAATAAAATTCTGTTCGATAGACTCTTTGAACCTGGTAGGGTTACCGTGCCATTTACTTTAGAAATAGGTTCTAAACGGAGCTGCTCCATTAGCTGTGCTCCTTTGCAAATGCAGCCATAAAATCTACAAGTGCTTGAACACCTTCAAGAGGCATAGCGTTATAAATACTTGCGCGCATACCGCCCACAATTCTGTGACCTTCAAGTGCAAGTAAACCGGCCTCGTTTGATTGAGCAACAAATTTGCTATTTAAGCTTTCATCGTTTAACCAAAATGGAACATTCATGCGTGAGCGGCAATGTTTAGCGACTATATTTGAATAAAAATCTGAGTTATCGATAAAATCATACAGTAAATTTGCTTTAGCAATATTTTTTGCTTCCATGGCTTTTACCCCACCATTGCTTTCAAGCCATTCAAATACTTCAGCCGCTAAATACCAAGCAAAGGTAGGTGGGGTATTAAACATACTGCCCTGCTTTGCTTCAAGTGCGTAATCTAAAATACCGGGCTTTGGCAAACCTTCGCGCTCAAGTAATGTTTTACGAACAATAACAATTGATATGCCCGATGGACCGATATTTTTTTGCGCACCAGCGTAAATCAAATCAAATTTATTAACGTCTATCTCACGCGATAAAATAGTTGAAGACATATCAGCAATAATCGGAGCTGTTGGGTGGCTTGGTACATCAAAAATCTCTAAGCCATCGACAGTTTCATTAGGGCAATAGTGGATGTACGCAGCGTCTTCTGGTAATTCCCAGTCAGCAACGTCTTTAATTGAAAACTCACCATCAGCATCATTACGGACATCCGTAAAAGACGTTTGAGTAAACTTATTCGCTTCATCTCTGGCGCTTTTCGACCATACGCCATTCTCGCAATAAAACGCTGTTTTGCCTTCTTGGTGTAAGTTTAATGGCACAGCACTAAACTGGCCACGACCACCACCATGCATAAACAGCACTTCAAATTCATCACTAATATTCATTAGGCGACGAAGGCTAGCTTCACATTTAGCTGTAAGCGCTAAAAACTCTTTACTACGATGGCTAATCTCCATCACAGACACACCTAGGTCTTGCCAATCTAGAAACTCTTTTTGCGCTTTTTTCATAACCGCTTGCGGAAGCATAGCTGGCCCCGCACAAAAATTATATTTACTCATTACCTTTGCCTCATTCCAGTAATTTAACTACTAAGCATGAACATTTAATACCAATCCGCTAAACCTTTAAAATTTAATGAATAATACCAATCCGCAATAATACTTAATCATTTTGCGGGGCTAAACGTGTCGCTACTTGCGTTAAAAAATTCTCATTTAGAACAACTAAATAGCGAATTTTTTGCCTAGCTATCAACACGTTTTTCCACCCTCAAAATAGATCTCTTAATTAAGCGAATTGGTATGAGTATAATTTCACACCCTATTAATTTTTTTCAACAACATTAAAAAAAGCGGCCAAGGCCGCTTTTTCAATATCAATTATTCTGAAGGAGGATTATCATCCGCTACTTCATCAATAACCGTATCTACTGTTTCAACGTCTTCAATATCAATTAAGTCACTTTCTGTAACTTCAATCTCTTCTATACGTTGTAAACCAACTACTTGCTCTCCGTCAATAGTTCTGATCAAAATAACACCTTGTGTGTTACGTCCAACCGTTGAAACTTCATTAACGCGAGTTCGTACTAAGGTACCACGATTCGAAATAATCATTATTTCATCGTTGTCATCAACTTGCACAGCACCAACAACAGCGCCGTTACGTTCACTCACCTTAATTGATACAACACCTTGTGTTGCACGACTCTTAGATGGGTAATCTTCAAGTTGTGTACGCTTACCGTAACCATTTTCAGTTACCGTTAGAATAGCACCGTCAGTTTTTGGTACAATTAACGATACTACGCGTTGCTCGTCCGGCATTTTAATACCACGAACACCTGTAGCAGTACGACCCATTGGGCGAACACCTTTGAAGCGAATCTCAGGGTTACCTTCTTCGTCTAATACTGGGTTACCGTTTTCATCAACAACTGTTGTTTCTTCAGCTTCTTTGAAGCGTACAACTTTACCTGCATCAGTGAACAACATAATTTCGTTGCTACCATCGGTAATATCAACACCAATCAAGCTATCGCCATCATTTAAGTTAACAGCAATAATACCGCTTGCACGTTGACGACTGTAAGCCGTTAATGGTGTTTTCTTAACTGTACCGAATGCAGTAGCCATAAAGATATATTTATCTTCTGCGTACTCGCGTACTGGCAATATAGCAGTAATACGTTCATCAGCTTCAAGTGGTAACAAGTTAACAATTGGCTTACCGCGCGCTGCACGACTTGCTAGTGGTAACTGATACACTTTAAGCCAATATAAACGACCGGCCGTAGAGAAACATAAAATAGTATCGTGTGTATTTGCAACTAACAGACGTTCAATGAAATCTTCATCTTTCATCTTCGTTGCTGACTTACCTTTACCACCACGACGCTGTGCTTCGTAATCAGACAATGCCTGATACTTCACATACCCTTCGTGAGAAAGCGTTACAACAACGTTTTCTTCGGTAATTAAGTCTTCAAGACTGATATCGTGAGCCGCTGCATTAATCTCGGTACGACGTTCGTCGCCATACTGCGCTTTAATTTCAACTAGTTCGTCACGAATAACTTCCATTAAACGCTCAGGTGTTGCCAAAATATAAAGTAGCTCAGCAATTAACTCCAATAACGCTTGATATTCAGTTAAGATTTTTTCGTGTTCAAGACCAGTAAGCTTGTGTAAACGCAAATCTAGAATTGCTTGAGCTTGTTGCTCAGAAATATAGTATTGACCGTCGCGAATACCTAAATCATCAGCAAGCCAATCTGGACGGGCTACATTATCTTCGCCTGCTTTTTCAAGCATACCTTGTACATGACCTAATTCCCACGGACGTGCAGTTAAAGCAATTTTAGCTTCAGCAGGTGTAGGGGATTTACGAATAAGCTCGATAATTGGGTCAATGTTTGCAAGCGCAATTGCTAAACCTTCAAGCGTGTGAGCACGGTCACGCGCTTTGCGTAAATCAAACACGGTACGACGAGTTACTACTTCACGGCGGTGAATAATAAACTCTTCAAGCATTTCTTTTAGATTAAAACACTTAGGTTGGTTGTTAATTAATGCAACCATATTCATACCAAACACAGTTTGTAACTGAGTTTGTGAATACAAGTTATTTAAAATAACTTCGCCTACATCACCACGTTTAATTTCAATAACGATACGCATACCGTCTTTATCTGATTCATCACGTAGTGCACTAATACCTTCAATTTTCTTATCTTTAACAAGCTCTGCAATTTTTTCAATTAAACGGGCTTTATTAACTTGATAAGGAATTTCGTGAACGATGATTGTTTCACGGCCTGTTTTTTCATCGGTTTCGACGTCGGCGCGTGCACGCATGTACACTTTACCACGGCCAGTTAAATAGGCTT
>NZ_AUTP01000096.1:0-5473 GCF_000498075.1 Pseudoalteromonas sp. TAB23 | reverse complement strand
GTTGTAGTATCGCAGCCGGAAATACAATTTCATTAAACGAGCTATTGTAGTAAGCGTTTACGCGTTGTGGCGTCATGCCCCAGCGGTTACGATCTGTTTTTTGTAGCTCTTTTTCAACACTTTCTGCGTGGAAAAACTCACGCATGTTTTTCACATTACCGATTAAATCGTTTTTAGTAATACTTAAACCATCATAAGACTGCCATACATCGGGATAACCAATTTTTGGTACAAATGCAGCCAGTTTAGCGCGCGCATTTACTTTAGTTGCATCGCCCATCCACTCTAGATTATCAATACGTTCACCGAGGGCTGTGCGTAGGTTTTCAACCAGCTCTGACATTTGTTGTTTTGATGATTCAGGGAAGTAACGTGCTACGTATATTTTACCAATAGCAAAACCAAGCGAACTTGTGCCTGACATTTCACTTATTGCACGTTTCCAACGAGGGCGAGGTTCTTGCTGTCCGTTTAGTTCTTTACCAAAAAAAGCAAAGTTAGTATTAAATACGTCTTCTGATAGTAAACCTGCGTTACCGCTAATAGCGTGATACGTTAGGTAGTCTTTCCATACTGCAATATCTTCTTGATTGATTAGCTCAATCATCGCTTTTATTGGCTCAGGCTGAGACACATTTAACTGAGGTACTTTATAACCTGTTTGCGCAAAGTATAAATCCCAGTTAAAGCCAGGATAAGCAGTGCTTAAATCAGCACGTTCAACTTGGTTTAGGGTTAAATCGCGATTACGGCGCTTTTCACGAGGCCAATGACCTTGTGCAATTTTGGTTTCAAGATCAACAATTGCTTGAGCGCGCTCAGCGGTATTTTCAGTGCCTGCAAACTCAAGCATGTCAGCAATGTGAGCAACATAAGCTGTTCGGGTTTTTACAAAGCGCTCAGCGTCTTCAAGGTAGTAAGAGCGATCTGGTAAGCCTAACCCACCAGCACCTAGTGACATTTCATATTTATTAGGGTCTAGGCGATTAAACCACATGCCGCCGCCAAAAGGGGCTTTATTACCGGTTAACCAAGACTTACCAAACATTTCAGCTAAATCGTCAGTCGACGATATATCATTAATTTCACTTAACAATGGCTTAATAGGCGCTACACCTAGTTTATTAAGTGTTTCGGTATCCATATACGCATTGTAAAAATCAGCAACGAGTTTTTCTTCTGCGTTTAAATCTTTACGTGCTGCTATTTCTTCAATAATAGCTTTAACATCGCCTTCGCTGCGCTCAGCTAATCCTGAAAATGCACCGTAGCGGGTTTTATCTGCAGGCATTACGTAGTTGTCATACCACGTGCCACTGGCATACATAAAAAAGTCATCGCCTGGTTTAACTGCTTCGTTACGGGCTGTTAGGTCAACACCAAAACTACCTAACTCTGCTTTTTCTGTTACTGCTGCAGTGGCTACTTTAGGTTGTTGCTCGTCTGTTTTTGTTGTTTGCGGCTCTGAACAACCGGTAATAAATGTGGCAGCTAATGCTGCGGCAATTAAACTCTTTTTCATTACTTACTCCTGAGTATCACTGATTGAATTAAAGCAGCAGTGAATCATTTTTATTGTTACGAATATTTAACTTATCGATTGTTATTGATATTAATCATACAAACAAACCTTTTGAGGTGAATCACCACAGTGCTCGATAAAACTAATATAGAATAAAAGAGAAAGGCTAATAGGTGCTATAAAAGCTTTATTTAGCTCGAATACTTGAAAGTATCCGAGCTAAGAGGGGTTACACACTATTTATTTTTTATGCTGAAGCTCCCACATACGGGAATATTCTCCGGCGAGAGTAAGTAACTCGTCGTGCTTACCTTGCTCAATAATTTTTCCGGATTTGAGCACAATAATAGTGTCTGCATCGGTAATAGTAGAAAGGCGATGAGCAATAACAACGCTCGTATGGTTACTGGCAACTTCACGCATTGCTGCGAGTATTGCTTGCTCAGAATGAGAATCGAGGGCTGAAGTTGCTTCATCAAAAATTAAAATAGGGGACTTTTTCAAAATAGCGCGTGCAATGGCAATACGCTGTTTTTCGCCGCCTGATACTTTTAAACCACGCTCGCCAACCAGCGTTTTATCGCCTTTATCAAGTGTTGCTATAAAGTCTTTTAAATGCGCCATTGCAATGGCTTCATCAATTTCTGCATCACTTGCTGATGGCCTACCGTAAGCGATATTTTCACGAATGGTGGTGTTAAACAGCACAGTATCTTGCGGCACAATAGCAATGGCTTTTCGTAAACTATTAAGTGTTACTGAGTTTATTGCTTGATTATCGATACTAATTTCACCAGCGCTTACATCATAAAAACGATAAAGCAGTCGCGCTAATGAACTTTTACCAGCACCACTGGCACCAACAATGGCTACTTTGCTGCCAGCTTTAACACTAAAACTAAGGTTATTAAGAATAGGGCGATGCGCATCGTAACTAAAACTTACATTGTTAAATGTTATTTCACCTTGGCTAATATTTAGCTCTTTAGCATTAAGTGCATCGGTTATTTGTGGTTTCTTATTAAGTAGCCCAAGCATGTTTTCAAGGTCGGTTAGGGCGCGTCTTATTTCGCGGTACACAAAACCTAAAAAGTTAAGCGGTAAAAATAGCTGAATCATATACGCGTTAATCATCACAAGTTCACCAATAGAAAGCGTACCTGCAACTACCTCGGTTGAGCCCAACCACATTAACGCGGTAATAGCACAAGCAATAATAAGTGCTTGGCCTGAGTTGAGGGCGAGCAGCGACATTCTATTTTTTAAACGGGCTTTTTCCCAGTTTGCTAAAAAGGTGTCGTACGTTTTTGCTTCAAACTGTTCGTTATTAAAATACTTTACAGTTTCATAATTAAGTAGGCTGTCTATGGCGCGGGTATTACTTTGATTGTCGGCAGCATTTGCTTCTCTAATAAAGCGGTTTCGCCACTGAGTAACCACCACAGTAAAGGTAATATAAATAGCGACTGCCAGTAATGTAATAAGCGCAAACCAAACAGAAAACAACGTGCCAAAAATAATCGCAACGGTAAGTATTTCAAACAAAGTAGGCACTATATTAAACATTAAAAAGCGCATTAAAAAGCTTAACCCGCTCGTACCGCGTTCTATATCGCGGCTAATGCCACCGGTTTGCCTATCTAAATGAAAAGCCAGCTCAAGTGAGTGCAAATGCTTAAATACTTTTAAACCAATATCACGCATAGCGTGCTCGGTTACACGAGAAAATACAGCATCTCTTATTTCACCTAAAAATACGCTAGCAAAACGCAGTCCACCGTACATCAATAATAATAAAGCAGGAATAACTAACAGTGGGTTAATGGACTTATCTACAGAGTCTATTATTTCTTTAAGTGCCCAAGGCATTAAAAGCGTGGCACCTTTTGCGCCTATAAGCGCCATAAGTGCAATAAAAACACGGCCTTTAAATTTTGTAAGGTAGGGCCACAGTGTTATTACACTTTGGCGTAAATTCATGGCGTCTGGGCGTTTTTCTGTGCTTTGTCTGGGGCGCATTAGTGATCTCTGTTAAAACTAAATACTTAATTAATAAGCATTGTATTTTAAATGCTTGCCCTTATATACTACGCATCCCTTATTTTAGTTTTAAAACGTGAATGTTTAAATTTAGAGTGTTTTTAACTGCCTTTTTGCTACTTGCTGCACTTTTTAGTGTGCAGAGCAATGCTATGGGCGCCTCACAAAATTTAAATACTACTGTTAGTACGCAGGTTTCGCTTACTGATATTGCCGATTTAACTAAAATACAGGCTATTAGTAAGTCTGTAGATACTTCGCAGCATAAAAAAACGCATCAAACCGATTTTGACGCGCACCAACCAAGGTTAACAGCCAATAATTCATCATTGTTTTTGCACACTGTTCAAAGTGAGCCAGAATACGATGTGGTTTTTGAATTTTTTGCTCAAAATCTTGTTAGGCATATATTCTTACGACCAAGAGCGATTAATCCTATACAGCCTTGGTATACGCTTGTAACTAATAGTAAAAAGTCGCGCTTGAGTGGCTGGAAAGACGTAAACTTACTCTACAGAGCTGTAACTACCTACCACGCTTAATTTTCCTTATTTAATTTTATTAGGTTTTAACTTTTAAAGTTTTAGCCTGCAGATTAATTGTGCTTTTAAAAAGCACGTTGCTAGCTTTGCTAGCAATAAGGATTCAACATGTTAAGTTTTAAAAAAGATAAAAAGCCGTCTTCGGCTAAGTTCAAATTAAGCTATATAGCCATGCTAATAGTATTGGTTTTATTAGCTATCAGCGCATTACCAAACCTATATCCAAATAAATCGTGGTTGCACATCAGTGCTGCTCCGCACAGCGAAACGCAATCTTTACCGAGCACTAAAACGCTAGTTACTTTTTTGAATAACCAAGGGTTAGAGGTTGAGCAGGGTTTAGATAAGCAATCGACTATTAATGTACTTTTAAACGAGCCAATTAAAAGCGCTCAGGCGCAAGCGGCTATAAAAGCGCAATACCCAAACATGCAAGTTAAAATTGTTGAGCATGCAACCAGCCCAACATGGTTACAAGATTTTGGTTTATCACCAATAAAGCTGGGCCTTGATTTAAATGGCGGTGTGCTATTTGTACTAGACGTAGATTTAGATAAAGCCGTTGATGAGCAGTTAGTCAGTGCGTATCAACAAGCTAAATCAATTATTATTAAGCAAAAAGCACATGGCGTAAAAGCGCAGCAAACTCAGCAGGGGTTTGAAATAAACGCATTGCCTAATGCAACCGACAAGTTAACCCCAGTTATTGAAGAGCTACAAAGCCGATTTGCTAATTTAGCCGTTGTAACAAGCAATAACGGCAGCGTTAAAACTGCCAAATTTAGTTATTCGGAGCAAGGCCGCAGCAGCTTTGATAAAGAAGTAATGGGGCAAACACTCACAACCCTTCGTTCACGTATTGAAGAGTTAGGCATTACCGAAGCGGTAACACAGCGCCAAGGAAAGCACCGCATTCGTATAGAGCTACCAGGCGTGCAAGATCCAACCGAAGCAAAACGTATTATTGGTGCAACAGCATCGCTTGGTTTTTATCAATTAAAAGAAATTGGCGGGCAAACATTTAATATGCAATCGGGCGGAACCATAAAGCTCGATCCTGTGCCAATTTTTACAGGCGATCATATTAATAATGCAAACATAGGGCGCGACGATTGGGGTAAACCACTTGTACAACTAAGCCTAGACGGCCAAGGCGGCGATGCAATGTCGGCGTTTTCAAAAGCCAACATTGGTAAGCCAATGGCGACAGTTTACTCTGAGTATTCTCAAAACGCTAAAGGCGAAGTAGTTAAAAAAAGCGAAGTTATTAATGTTGCCAATATTGCTCAGCATTTAAGTTCGCGTTTTAGTATTACCAATATGAAAAGCCAACAAGCTGCAGCCGATCTGGCATTGTTACTACGTGCAG
>NZ_AUTP01000095.1:0-7082 GCF_000498075.1 Pseudoalteromonas sp. TAB23 | reverse complement strand
GGCTTCGGCTTGATCTTTGGTCATGTTGTGCATTAAGCCTGTGCTTACTGCCACTAACGAGTTGTTTTTACTTGGGCCGGTTGCAAATGCGTTCATTTCTGGGCTGTCGTAAATAGCCACTTCTGGCATTTTAATACCTGCTTTTTTTGCTTGCGCAGATACCGTTTGTACAAGCCAGCGTTCGGTTTCGTTTCGCGGCTGTGTAATTACATGCGCGCCGGTTGATTTTTTAGCGATCCATTTCGACATAAATAACGAAATAAACGATCCACCAAAACCAAACACCGTGGCTATAAGTAAAATTCCGCCAAGGCTACGATGGCTTAAACCCAGCGCACTCATTATTATTGAAAGCACTACACCTAATACCAACATAACCGCTAGGTTAGTTAATAAAAACAAAAATACACGTTTCATATTGTCCTCACAAAATTAATATTGATCACCGAACACTTAAAATAAATTAGGTTAAAGCAATCACTACGCTATGACACACTATGTCATAACGTTAGCGCTATTCTGTGACAAACTATGTCATAACACAAGTGTTATTTATGTATTTATTGATAATTTTTTTGAGAGGCGTTTTATAGCAAATTTAAGACTGAAGTTTCTTTATAAATCAGTTTATTACAAGCTATTATTTAGCTCTGCCATATCAATTGGAAAACCACGCTCGTGTGCCAATATGCGTGCAACTTCGTCAATATTTTCGCAGCTATTGTGTTTAAGGTACGACCATTGATGGCTACTGCGGTGATGATTTACAGCAGGATCGCTGCTTATTATTCCTAATTTTATAAACTCAGACACTATTTGATCGGCAGCTATTAACGTTGACGATGCTTTAACATTTTCGGCCCGCGCATAATTAATATGCGAATATAAACTTACATCGGCTACGCGCAAAGTGTCGTCATCACCTGGGATTTGTTGCCCGCCAAACAAGGCATTATTTTGTGTATTAGCAGTTTTAAACGCAGGTACAAACTCGGCTACATAATCAATTGCTGTTTGGGTGCGTGTTTGCAACGCTGCTTCATCCCAGCCATCTTTAATATAATGCAGATATTTATCGGGGAGTTTAGGTTGTGCGCTCATTGGCGTTGCATCAGCTAACCCATCATTAAACAATGTAATGTTGTTAGTCATGCCATGTATTTGAAAGTAACCATTAGGGTAAGGCGTCAGCTGCGCCATACCTTCTGGCGTACCACGGTTACCATAAATAATTATTTCGGGTATTTGCCCACCAGCACCTTGCCAATGAGTAATGTAAGAGGCTTTAAATTCGACCATGCGTTTTACATCTACCCCAACCAGGTCGTCAATAATACCGGTTTGAAAACCACACGCATTAATAAGGTAATCTACCTCAATGGTTTGTGTATCGGTTTGAGTATCAGGTTGTTCATCAAGGCTTGGCTCTGATTGATATTCAATGCGCCACTTAAGTGTTTGCTTATCATTATTGGTATTTATAACTTCTGATACATTTTTAACACTGGTGCTTGTTAAAACATGAGCGTGTTTGTACTGTGCAAGGGCGAGCTGTGCACTGGCCGATAAGCGAAATATATTCCAACCATATTCTTGTGCAACAATTAGTGGAAACTTTAGCTTATCTAAATCTAAATGCTTAGCCACGGGTATCATCCACTCATCTAATGACGTGGGCTTGGCTACTTGTTTTTGCTTAGCAAGCTTTAGCATTTGCTCATAACTATATAACTGATAATAATGCTCTGGCTCGCCTAACACTTTATTAGCGCTGTCTTGCTCTACAAGCTCGCTGTAGGCTTGTGTTAATTTATTTAAACGCGAAAATAAGTCCTCCGGTGAGTCGTCATCACGTTTAGGCACTGCAAATACTGTGGGGCGAACATCTATGGTGTGAGGATAAAGGCGCGCAATATCTATACATTGCTTGAGTAAATCTATGCAGTCGTCGTCGGGTATTTCACGATATAAGTTGCCACCCGCATGCAAATGGCACATTGGAGGGCCATCAATTAACGACTTTTTCTTTTCAAGTACATAAGTTTCTAACCCTAACGCAGCAAGCCTAATGGCTATTGTGGCGCCAGCTGTGCCCCCACCTATTATGCCTACGCGTTTTTTAGGTAAGCCATAGTTTAGTGCTTTTGGCTCAGCGCTTACGTGCGCATCAGGGGCGTAGCTTTCAATAAATGGGTGCGTCATATAGTCGTTATGTCCTTAGTAACTTAGTAACATTGTCTTTAAGCAAGCTATGTATTTATAAATGTTTATATGTGTACTAAGGCTGACTATTTCAAGATTCACCTAAAAAAGTAACTTTTTTAAAACCACTTAAGTGTTTAAAGATAACGCACTAAGCAAGCTTTTGTATATTTGTAACTTAGGAGTTTGCTCGCTGTAGGGGCTTATAGCAAGTATTGGAAACGGTAAACGTGCTTTAAGTGAATCAAGGTTTGCTTGATACTCGTCCATGTTTTTATCGACTTGGTTTGCAATCCAACCAACGCAGTTTATACCCATACTTTGCATATGCGCAGCGGTTAGTAACGCATGATTTAAGCAACCTAGCTTCATGCCAACAACGAGTATTACCGGCAGTTGATCTGCTTTAACCCAGTCGTATAAATACTCCGTATTGTTAATAGGTAACGCCCAACCACCAGCGCCTTCGGTAAGTATATAATTAGCGCCCTGTTGTTTTACATCTTTATAAGCATCACTTAGTTTATCAATAGTAATACTAACTCCAACTTGCTCAGCGGCTATATGCGGCGCAATAGGGGGTGCAAACGCAAACGGATTTACTACATCGTATTTAGCGCTCACTGTTGCGCTTTCCATTAGTATGAGAGCATCAGCATTTACTAGTTGATCAAATGCCATTTCGCAGCCAGCAGCCAGGGGTTTAAAACCAATGGCTTGTTTTTTGTGTTGGGCAAGTAACTTTAATAGCAAACTGGTAACGTGGGTTTTTCCGGCATCGGTGTCGGTGCCTGTTATAAAAAATTCTTTCATGCGTTGCCTTTAATGTCTTTGGGCTTATTTAGTGTTTTTCTAATGATAACAGCACCACATGATAAGACACACATGCTTTGTTATTTATAAGCGGATACGCACTGCATACTTTTTGTAGCGCCGATTTAGTAAGTAACCCTTGACGTGTATTGGTATGATTTTGCGTAGTTGCACCTATAGCTTTAATTGAGGCAATAGCTTTTAAAGGTGTTGTGTATTCATCGGTGTAAATACGTTTTTGAGCGCTGTTAATAGTAAACCCTGCTTTTTGGACTGATTGGTTTATATGCAACTCACTATTAAAGGTATTTATGTGGCTGTTAGAATCAAGCGCTGCAAAGGCTGTTTTTATTTCGTTAAGTGAGCCCTCTACCACAGCGCTTATGTACGCCTGCCCGCCTGGTTTTAATATGCTGTAAAGTGATTGCATTAAAGCCGAAAAATTAGCAGACCACTGCACTGCAAAGTTACTGTAAATAACATCAACACTGTTTGCTTGCAGCGGTAAGTTATCCATATCGGCACATATTTTAGGTGTGGTTAAATTACTACTTTGCAGCATGTTTATGCTCAAATCCATGGCAATAACGCTTGCAAACATACTTTGTAAGGTATGCGTATTAACAAGTGGCCCTGCGCCTAAATCAACACAAAGCTTATTTTTATTAATACCTAGTTTTATGAGTGAAAATAGATCGATCGCAGCATGTTTTTGAACATTTGCATGGGTGTTATAACGCGCTGCCGCCTTTGAAAATTTACTTTGTGTAGACTTTTTAAGCTCCTTGTTTAGCTCTCGATTTGGCTCCTTATTTAATTCTTTATTTGAATCGCCACTTACTAGGCACGGTTTTACAAGTTGTGTTTGCACTAGATCTGTTTTTAATACTGGCTGAGCAGTCATGCTATTGCACCTACTAAATGCTTAACTAAGTGCGTTATGTCTTGCTCGGTATGTGCGGCGGTTAAAGTAATGCGTAAACGTGAGGTGTTATTTGCAACCGTCGGCGGCCTAATTGCAGTAAGCCAAATACCCTGTTGTTTAAGTTTATCTGCCGCTTGCAACGTTTGCTCAGCGCAGCCTAATACAATGGGCTGTATGGCTGTGTTTGACTCCATTACAGCAATATTATGGCTTTTAGCGAGTTGCTTAAATAATGCAATATTGGCATTTAGCTTATCGCGTTTATCATCAGCTGTTTTTATGCTTTTAATACGCGCAAGTGTGTGGCTTGCCATAAGCGGCGACATAGCAGTTGAATACGTGTAATCGCGATTAAATTGCAGCATGTAATTAATAAACTGTTTACTGCCTAATACACACGCGCCACTACTAGCCACTGCTTTACCAAAGGTAATGACTAATATATCTGGCAGCGTTTGAGTAATAAACGCTTCGCAACTGCCCAAACCGGTTTTTCCTAAAGCACCAAAGCCGTGTGCGTCGTCAATCATTAGCCATGCGCTGTGCTGTTTTGCAAGTGCGAGTAATTCTTTAAGAGGCGCGGTATCGCCATCCATCGAAAACACGCCTTCGCTTATAATTAACTTGTTTTGTGCTTTTGATTTTTCGAGCCGTGAACGTAAGTGGTTTAAATCGTTATGATTAAAACGCACTAATGCGGCGTTAGAGTGCATTGCTCCGTCAATCAAGCTGGCATGATTTAACTTATCTTGAAAAATTGCGCTGTTTTGCGCAGCCGCTTTATCTTGAAACAACGCTTTAATTACGCTGCTATTAGCACTAAACCCTGAGCTAAACAACATGCCTGCGCCATAACCAAATTGCTCGCATAAGTAGTGTTCGAGCGCTTTTTGCTGCGCCTGATAACCTGTAACCAATGCGGAGCTGTGACTCCCTAATGCTTGGGAGTTATTAAGGTTAACAGCCACATCTCCAAAGCCTAAGTAATCGTTACTGGCAAAATTAAGATAGGTTTTATTATTAACCGTTATAGTACGCGCTGTAGCGTGTTGCATTACGTGACGTTTACGAAGCAGCGCATCTTGCAGGCGTGCCTGCAGATGCGTGTTTATAAAATCAAAAGGCATAGTTATAAAAAGCCTATGCTTCGTAAAACAATTCAGACGTTGCTTTGTCAGCCACTTGCGATGAAAGCGAGGCTTCTACTGCTTCGTCTGAATAGTCGTGACGCTTTTCTGGGTTCATGCCTAATTTTTTAATTAGGTTCATATCGGCATCAGCGTCTGGGTTTTCGGTGGTAAGAAGTTTGTCGCCATAAAATATTGAGTTAGCGCCTGCAAAAAAGCACATTGACTGCATTTGCTCGTTCATGGCGTTACGCCCTGCCGATAAACGCACATAGCTATGTGGCATCATAATACGGGCTGTTGCAATGGTACGTATAAATTCAAAGTGATCTAAATCGTCTATGTTTTCAAGCGGTGTGCCTTTAACTTTTACAAGCATATTAATAGGCACGCTTTCTGGCTGTTGTGGCAAGTTAGCGAGCTGCATAAGTAGCCCGTAGCGGTCACTTGCTTGCTCGCCCATACCAACAATACCGCCCGAACATACTTTCATACCGGCATCGCGTACGTGATCAATGGTGTTTAATCTATCTTGAAAAGTGCGGGTTGATATAATTTGCTCGTAATATTCAGGTGATGTATCGAGGTTGTGATTGTAGTAATCAAGCCCTGCGTCTCTAAGTTCATGGGCTTTTTCGTTTGTGAGTTTACCTAGCGTCATACAGGTCTCTAACCCTAGCTCTTTTACTTCTTTAACCATTTGCGAAATGTATGGCATGTCTCTGTCTTTTGGATCTGACCATGCTGCGCCCATACAAAAACGCGTTGCGCCTTTTTGTTTTGCTAGGCGTGCTTGCTCTACTACTTTTTCTACTTCTATTAAGCGTTCGCGCTCTAAATCAGTACGGTAGTGCCCCGACTGCGGGCAATATTTACAATCTTCTGGGCAAGCGCCTGTTTTAATTGATAACAACGTAGAAATTTGCACTTCATTGGGATTAAAATTAGCACGGTGAACCGATGCGGCTTTAAAAAGTAAATCGTTAAATGGCATTTCAAATAATGCTTTAACCTCAGCGTGGGTCCAATCGTGACGAACAGGTGCAAGTTCCATAATACTCTCTTATTTTTTTCATGACGGTGATATTGGCTTAGTCTACGAGTTGAAGTACCATTGTCAACGAAGCCCATCAAGTTAAAGTTTACATATGATTAAAAACAATACGATTGACCTTGATTTTGATCGTGAGCACATTTGGCATCCATATACGTCTATGACTAAGCCAATTCCTGTATACCCCGTTACACATGCCAATCACAACATTATTTACCTCGAAACTGGCGAGCAATTAATCGATGGCATGGCCTCGTGGTGGAGCGCAATACATGGCTATAACCACCCTGTTATAAATAACGCCATGATTGAGCAAATTAATAATATGAGCCACATTATGTTTGGCGGAATTACGCATAACAGCGCAGTAGAGCTTTGCAAAAAAATAGTAAATATAACGCCGCCGAGTTTAACTAAAGTATTTTTAGCCGACAGCGGATCGGTAAGTGTTGAAGTAGCAATAAAAATGGCGCTGCAATATTGGTTAAGCCAAGGCATTACAACAAAACAAAAATTAATGACGCCTTACAAGGGCTACCATGGCGACACCTTTGCAGCCATGAGCGTATGCGACCCCGTTAACTCAATGCATAGTTTGTATAGCGGCTTTTTACCTGAGCATGTTTTTGTACCTGCACCGGTGAGTAAGTTTGGCAGCGAATTTAACCAAGCTGAAGCTCAAGAGCTTGAAGAATACTTTAAAGCAAACCATAACCAAGTAGCCGCCTTTATCATTGAGCCAATAGTACAAAACGCCGGTGGTATGAACTTTTATCACCCTGATTATTTAGCCTGCGTACGTAAATTGTGCACCCAATATAACGTACTGCTAATTTGCGACGAAATTGCCACAGGCTTTGGCCGTACAGGTAAATTATTTGCTGTAGAGCACGCCAATATAGAGCCCGATATAATGTGTATTGGTAAAGCATTAACTGGCGGCTCAATGACGCTATCGGCC
>NZ_AUTP01000094.1:0-8049 GCF_000498075.1 Pseudoalteromonas sp. TAB23 | reverse complement strand
GTTGCTGGTATAGCTAGCGGAAAGACCGCAATATCGTGTTCGGGGTCTTGTTTAGCTTTGTTAGAATCGTTTCCAAATATCATTTGCAGGCCAAACAAAAACAATATAATTCCGCCCCCTAATTGAAACGACACCAACCTAATTCCCATCGCATTAAGTATTAGCTGCCCTATTAAAATAGAACCCAATAGTACGCAACCAGCGTAAAGCACCGTTTTAAAGGCTGTTTTACGACGTTGTTGATCTGTTAAATGAGAAGTAAGCGCAGCAAACAGCGCCATAGTGCCTATTGGGTCAATGGTTGCCCAAATAACAAGCGCATCTTGAGATAGTTTTTCTAGCATATAAAATCCTTGTTAAGCGTAAATATTTAATAAAACACGGGTAACAAATTCATTTGCTTACGCTTAACTATAATAGAAAGCCGTTATTTTTTGTATTTTATTTACACTTGGAGGCGTTGACCTTTCAGGATTGAAAAAAGATAAGCACTTATAATTGCCGTCTTGAGTTAAAGTGATTTATACCAAATAGAATTTTCTCTTAAACTAAAACCTAACTTAATAAGTAAATTATGGGAACGTGCATTGTGTGCACTCACCTCAGCCGATACATGTTTAAGCGGAATATCCTTAAGTAGCGCTTCAATAAAACCAGTGACTACTTCAAACATTACGCCTTTATCCCAAAAGTCGGGGTGCAGCTCAAATCCTATAAACGCACTACTTTTACACGGCGTTAAATTATAAAGCCCACAAGTACCCATTAACTTTCCAGATGTATTATGTTCAATTGCAACTCTAATCACTTCGCCTTCGTAGTGGGCACTAATATCATCTTGTATTAATTGTTTGATTTGTGTTTTGCTGAGCGGTGTTTCGTAATCGTTAAATTCTGACACATGCGGGTGGTTTAAAATATTAAATAAACACGCAGCGTGTTTGTGGGTAATTAAACGCAGCGTAACGCGTTCAAGCTTTGTGGTATTAAACATTTTATTTAAGTGGTTAGTTAAATTAGCTCTTTATGGGCAGGCATTATTAACTTACCATACCCCATTAACAAGCATTATCTTTAAAGCAAAAAGAGTAAGAGAACGTAATGAGTGACGATTTTCAAGTAATACAACCCACTACCACAGTATATTGCCCAAAGCGCGGCGAAGGCTGGACCTTAACAGGCATTACTAATATTAACGAGTTTACCTCTGTAATGTTTGACGGCACACGCTATACACTTCCAGCACGCGAAATAGTAGAAGAACTTTTACCAAATCAGTTAGCCCGTGAAGCACAAAACCAACAATAAACTTTGTTAACCGCCAAATCTAAATTACAAAAAGGGCTTTATACATAATATAAAGCCCTTTTTGAGTTTACCTAGCGCTAGGCTATTTACTTTTTTCAAATAGCATACGCTTAAACGTGTTATCGCCCACTACATAATGATGAAACAAAGCGGCTGCAGCATGTAAGCCAATTAAGTAATAACCAACAACGCCAGCGGTTTCATGTATTTCTTTTATTTGTTTTGCTAAATCACTATTTTTTGCCACCAATGCAGGTAACTCTAAGCCAAAAAATGGGATAGGCTTGCCCGCAAAACTTAAAATTAGCCAACCAGCTATTGGCATTGCAAGCATTAAAACATATAAACCCAAATGCATTATTTTAGCTACCGTTTCTTGCCAATTTGGTGGCGTTGGTGTTATATGTGGTTTTGGACCACTTTTAAAACGTACGACTAAACGAATACACACAATAAATAATACCGACAGCCCAAGCATAAAATGCCACATTTTAAATGCTTCACGTGTATCGGTGCCTTTATCAAAAAATACTCGTAACTCTATACAAGCATATACGGCTATCATTAGTAGTAACATGAGCCAATGCAGCGCAATCGAAAGTTTGTTGTAATGATCAGTCGTGTTTTTTAAATTCATAATGCCTCAACTTATTAGCTGCATACAAAGCAGTTTATATGTGTATTTTTACACGAGTACGCCCAGCTTGTAGAAATAATATTGCTATTTAATGATCTAAAACATATTTATCCCACTAAAAATTGAAATACCTTTTATTAATTAAAGGTCTACTAGCTGTACATAACTGTTTATACATTCATCATATTGATGCGAGATTTTATGAAAAAATTATTAGTTCTAGTTTTAACTTCATCTGTTTTGTTTTATGCGTCACTTGCTCATGCAGATAAAACCGAAAAAGCCGTTTTAGCTGGAGGTTGTTTTTGGTGTATGGAAAGTGACTTTGAAAAGCTAGAAGGCGTAACCGATGTAATATCGGGCTTTACTGGCGGCAAACTTAAAAACCCTACCTATAATGGTAATCATAAAGGCCATTACGAGGCAGTAGAAATTACTTACGACCCAGCCATAGTAAGCTATCAGGGTATACTTGATCATTACTGGGTAAATATTGATCCCTTTGATGCCAAAGGCCAATTTTGTGATAAAGGCTCTAGTTACTTAAGCGCTATTTTTGTAGAAAACGACGAACAACGTAAATTAGCCGAAAAAACAAAAGCGGCAGTAGTTGCCGAGTTTCCTAATCAAACTGTGGTTACACCTATACTAAACGCAAGTACCTTTTACCCTATTAAAGGTAGGGAAAGCTTTCACCAAGATTATTACAAAAACAACCCAATCCGATACAACACTTATCGTTGGCGTTGTGGTCGCGACAGCCGCCTAGAAGATATTTGGGGCGAAAGAGCAACTCACTAGTATTTATAAAGCAACTTAAATTACACAAACAAAAGGCTGCATATTGTGCAGCCTTTTACTTATCTACAAAGCTAGCTTTCTCTGCTTCAAAAAGTATACAAACCTTCATTATCAATAGATAGTATATTCTGTTTTCTAAAGCAGGTTGTTTATCTACTAAATCAAATATAATAAATTGCACTCCTAGATTGATATAAACCAAACTTAACAACTGGAGTTACACAAAATGTTTGCCAATCAATTACAGCTAGCGCGTGCTCTAGAGTTACCAACACGACAAGCCATGCTTTACCGTGAACCAGTAGTACAACACTTTTGGAATAGCAACACCGACCTAATTACAAACGCGTGGAGCGAATGGGAAACAACATCAATAGATAGCTCAACGTTTACGTTAGGCGACTCACTACTTGATAAAAACCTACGCCAAGCAGTAAAGCAAGCATGGGAAGATCCATCAAAAGAGCTGGCCGTAAAAGCGTTATTAAACGAAGTTGCTCCTGATGTATTTCAATTTCAATTTTTTGATCCAGAGCGCCTAGCGGTTTTACGCGGATATTTAGAACAAGTATGGAATTCGCAAATTCCTATGCGTCCACCATACGGCATAGTGTTAAATCGCCGTGGTGCAATGCTTGATAGTCGATCAGAAGGTTATTTAGCCGCGCCAAGCTTTCAAGCATTTTATAACGAAATACTAAACACTTATATGCGCCCTATTTCACGTATGCTGTTCCCGGAAGTTATGGGGTTTGATACACAAACATTTGGTTTTTCTATTTATTATGAGCCAAACACAGATTCGTCAATTCGCCCACATACAGATGCATCGGCCGTAACGCTTAATATTAACTTAAACTTACCAGGCGAAGAGTTTACAGGGTCAGAAGTTGACTTTTATCACCCGTACACAGGCGACATTAAATCACTTACGTTTAAGCCCGGCACTGCCATGTTACATCGTGGCAATATTGCACACGCAGCAAAGCCTATTACCAGTGGTGAGCGAACTAATTTTGTTTTGTGGTTGTATGGAGAACGCGGGCGATTACCAGCACAAGGTGCACCACGCATTCCTATTGATGCTAAACAGCGCTGGATTAACCCTAAAAAAACTAACGACGGCTATGCACCATTTTAATCGAGTTATTAACTAAGTTTTTAACTAAGCAAAAAGGTTGCTTAATTTAAGCAGCCTTTTCGTTAGTATCGTTTTAGTTTACGTTTAAAGCTTATACGTTGCAGATAGCCTTACACTTCTGGGTGTGCCCGGTTGAACCCATGCATCAGCAAATGAGTTAGTGTAATAAGTTTCATCAAACAGGTTATCTACCTCTGCACGCAAGCCAATTGCCTTAGTTACATCAATATCTATAAACGTACGCGCTGTTGTATAGCTTGGTAACTCAAAATCGGTACCAAAAAAGCCGTTTCGTGAGTCTACATAAACTAAACCTGCGCCAAATTTAATTGCTTTGCCATATAACTCGGCTGATTTAACAAGCTGTAAACTAAGTTGATGTTTAGGAATATTTAATAAAGAACTGCCCGCTTCAACGGTATAGCCAAAGTTAGCATCAAAAAATGAGTTTTCAATAGTTGCATCAATATACGCATACGATAACCATAGGTTTACATCATTCGTTAGCTCACCGTTTATATCAATCTCTATGCCTTTGCTTTGTGCTTCCCCTATTGCAGCAAAAGTAAATGCAGTGGGATCGTCAACTACCAGCATGTTGTCTTGTTCTACTTTAAATACAGCAACGGTGCCAAACAGAGCGCCATCGTTTAAAGTAAATTTAACGCCTACCTCTGACGACGTTGATTGATTTGGCTCAAAACCATCGCCATTTGTATCAGTGCCTGATAAAGGCCTAAAGTTTTCGCCATAAGTGGCATAAACAGATACAAACTCGCTCGCCTCATACACAACACCTAACTGGGGGCTAACACGTGACTCATTTTGTTTTGATTGTGTATCAGCTAAACGATTATTGAGTGTTTGCTGGTAGTCATCAAAACGTATACCGATACGTACATCAAGCTTATTGGTTAGGCTTATTTGGTCTTGTATAAATACACCTAACGACTCCTGCACTTCTAACTTATCGGTATTGGCCGTTGGCGTAGGTAACTCATATGCTCCATATACAGGATTAAAAACATTTATATACTGATCGCCACGTACACGAAGAACAAGTTGATCATTTTCGAACTTATCAGAATCAACACCAATTATTAAACGGTGATCCAACCCTGCAACCTCTAAATTACCTGTCACTTCGGCTCTAAATACCTGATATTTTGCATTGTAATCACGGTAGCGCCTAAAGCGATTTACTTCGCCATCAATCACGCCATCAAAACCAGTTTCGGTAGCAAACCCTTCAAGCGAAGTATCACGGTAGTTAGCGCCCAGCAATACGCTCCAATTATCATTAAAGTCATGAATAAACTCTAATTGATGGCCAAGTACGTCAGCCTCTATTGGGCCATCACCTGGCTCACCTAAAAAGCGGCTCTGTGGTATTAAACCAAGTTCGCCATCTATGGCTAATACGCCTCTATCAAAAGGGACCTCTTGGTCACTGTATTCAAGCTCATATATTAGCTGGCTATTATCATTAATATTCCACGTTATTGATGGGCTAAAGCCTTGTTTAGTTGTTTCTATTGTATCGCGAAAGCTTTTTGCGTCTTCATAAAAACCAACCAGTCTAATTGCTACGTCGTCGCTAAGGGGCGTGGTGTAATCTACATCAGCGCGGTAGGTGTCAAAGCTGCCTACGCTTAGCTTTAGCTCGCCGCTTGTATCAAACGTTGGGCGCTTAGTAACGAGATTTACTGTACCGCCAGGTTCACCACGGCCAAATAAAGCAGCACGTGGACCTTTTAACACCTCAACCGATTCAATACCCGACAAATCACGTGAGCCACCAAAACCACGCCCGGCATTAAACCCATTAACAAGGTAATTGCTTGGCAAGTTTTCATCGCCTACAAAGCCGCGTAGCGCAAAGCTATTCCAAAGTCCGCCAAAGTTATTTTGACGCGCTACCGATGCCGATAAATCAAGCGCTTGATTTAAATTTATAGCACCTGCGTTTTCAAGCGCTTCTAAATCTATTTTTAATTCTGATTGCGGTGTTTCTAAAGGGCTAAAATTGCCTTGATAAGCTTGGCGCGAGCCAATCACTGCCAATCTTTCTATAGGGCTATTATTTACGCTGTCATCCTTTGAGGTTTGTTCAGCAGCCATAGCGTGGCTGCTAAACAAACTGACTAAGCATGCGCTTAAATAGCTGAGCTTTAGCCCATTTTTATTGGTATTCATTATAAACCTTGTTAATTAGTTGACTCATAAATTTTCTTTTAGCTTAACGCCTGTAACGTCAGGCTCATCCGTTTCATTAAGCATTGTTTTTTTAAAGCTAGGCATACTCTTAAGCGCAGCTTTAGGTGGGTTGCCTTTTATAAACAGCCAAGGGTAGTAAAACTCCCTCAAACTTTTATGAAATCCTCGCATACGGTATTCATATCTAAATGCAGCTAAAGCATCAGTGCTCGCCAATCGGGTAAAACTGCGTTGTAGCAAAAGTGGTGGTGAAAACCACGATACAATCCCCGCTAGTTGATACTTTGTATGCGCTGCATCACGATAAGCATGTGAAAGTTCACCTGCTTTTTCGTCTCCAACTTGCTGAAATGCGTAATACCATTTCCATTCAAACTCGCTTTGCATATCAACATGATCTTTCCACTGTGGATTTGATGCTACAAAAGCATCCATTGTGGTTTTCTTTGGTAAGTCCCATGCATCGTTAACCGCCTCACGCTGAGTAAGCACAATGTCGCCGCCCTTTGGTGAGTGAACCATTTTGTTTATAACTAAATCGCCTAAAATAGGAATAATAAAGGCAACTAACACCCAAAAACCGATTAATGTTGAAGCAACACCCGGCGCACTGTTGGCATTTTTGCCCCACCACACACTAAGCAAAGTCCAAAACGCAATGTAAATTACACATATAAAAGTAACAAACCCCACATCAGCAAGGGCCGAATGACTAAACAAAGTACCTACATAAAATGGCAACATTAAACACACTATTACTGCTATCAACCTTACAGCTATACGTGCCCCCCATAATGCAAAGTACGACTTAGCCGTAGTCACTAATAAGTCATGCCTACCGCTTGTTCGCTCATTAGCAAATAAATCATGAAATAGTAAAATAACTATCAGCGGTGCTAATGCACTAATTACAAATACAAAATCAATTTTACCTGCCTGCGCTAGCTCTGCGTTTTGTGAATCGCTCTCGTAAATTTGCCCCTCTAGGGCAAGTAAATTTAAGCGGTGTTTCCACGGATAAATATCGCGCTCGCCTAAAGCAGCAAACGCTAAATTTGAAGGTGCCGAATACGTTAAATGAAAGCTGTAATAGGCAAGCGAACCAGCATCACTGTATTTATTTTGTACGTTAGCTAATTCAGTTAAATCAGCCGTTTTTAAACGCTCAATAGTATGTTGTTGCTGGCTTACTTCACTAAGGCCGCTGAAAACTGCAAACCCCGATATAGCAAATGTACATGCTAGTAATATCACTAAATATTTTTGGCGAAGTAAAAAACGCCATTCACGAATTAGCTGTGAAAATACATAACTCATAACAAACGCTTCCCTACAAATTTAATACCGCCTAACAGCACTGCAATCCAAATAAATAACTGTAAAAATGCAGGGATACTTCGCTGCGCTCTCACTTGTGCGTTATCTACATTAAAAGTAAAGTTTTGCAGTACTTGCCAATTTTGTGCACTTACACGAGCTTGCTTAGTCGCTTCGGTACTGGCATTGCGGTTCATATCGTCTTGGTAGCTAAGCTTTTCTACATGAACTTTGTTAAGCCCTTGCACAAAGTCAAAACGCAACTGTTCGATTTCACGCAAAAAGCGGTGATGAGTTTCAATACTCGTCCCTACCACTATCATCGATAACGACCGAATAGCCACCATAGGTGAAACCCAGCCAAAATAACGAGATACCTTCGTTTGTTTAAGCTCTGCTTGCATACGTTGCTCGGCAAATTTGTTTAATACGTTAGTCAATTTTGCTTCAGATTCGCTGGCTACTAATCCTCTAAAATTAATCGGTAGCTCATCTATACTTTTAACGTTGTACTTTTTAAGAAGTGATTGTTTAAATTGCATAAAGGCAGGGTCGTTTGCGTTATGGCCGTCACCTAGTTTTCTAAGTTGTGCTTTTACAGCAAAGTCTGTTTCTATTTTACCGGCAG
>NZ_AUTP01000093.1:0-5230 GCF_000498075.1 Pseudoalteromonas sp. TAB23 | reverse complement strand
GTCCCGTCCACTCCGCCACTTGTTATTTCCTCAATAACAAGTTTATAAAATCCTTGATTAAATAATTTAGTAAAATATTCTTTGGCTATCAGCTATCAGCTATCAGCTATCAGCTATCAGCTATCAGCTATCAGCTATCAGCTATCAGCTATCAGCTATCAGCTATCAAATAGATTCCTTGTACGAACCTGCTAATATTCCTTATTATCTGTATGAATACCTATATTAATCTGCCGCTGCTCTGGGCAAGTGCTTCTGTATTACGCTGTACCCATTCTCTCGTAACTTTAAAACTTTTACCGCAGTTAACTTAACGTCAGGCTTAATAACGTCAGCTTTAATCCCAATTCGCTTAATTAAGTGGTCTATTTTGAGGTAAGAAAAGCATGTCGATAATAAGTAAAAATTCGTTATTTAGTTGTTTTCGGCAAATGATCCTGCATTGATCTATCTCCTGCATCCATGCAGTCGTATATCAGAGATTTTTAACAATGCTAGACAGGCTCTAAGTATTATTACTAATTGGTATAGTCGTTAACTTTATGGTGTTGTACTTGTAGAGCCCTTGAGAGGGTTTAAGTTTTTACATTAGTATAGGGCTGAATTAAGGGTATTTAATCAATACAGAGCTTTTAGGGTTGGTTAGATGTCAGAGCTGCCTGTTATACCAAACTGTATAATTATTTCAGTAATCTAACGAATTAAACTACTCCATCAGGTTGTTAAAACTTTTTATTTTGCACAAAAAAGCCAGCACATTATGTGCTGGCTTTTGGTCTATAAATGCTTAGCTTAGTTAATTAAGCAGCATCAGCTTCTTTTTTAACGCTATTACGCGCGGCTTTGCCTGCAAGTAAGTCAGCAGGGTCGAAGTCATCAACGTTAATAACATCTAAACGAGATTGCTCAACAGCAGCTAGTTTATCAGCCTCTGCTTGGCTTAAAATACCTGCTTCAAGCCCCATTTGCGCTACTTTATCAAGCTGGAAGAATGGCAGTTTAAGACCTTTTTCTTTGCATACACGGTCAAATAATGGCTCAACAGCAAGTACGTCTTTAAGCGTTTGCTCTTGACGACCTACAAGGTTAAGCGGCTCATTTGTTAGGTATACATAGCTTGCTAAACGGTTACGCGTTTCACTAGGTACTTGTAGTAGTTGCGCAAGTTTATGCTCAAGTTGGTCAGTTGGTTTACGAACCGGGCGACCAAACGGGAATAACAATACTTTTAACACGGCACGTAGTGGAGCCGAAGGCATGTTATTAATTAAATCAGCAAGTGCACGTTGGCAATGGTAAAGGTGATCTTGGCAACTCCATTTTACTAGAGCAAAATCTTCTTTTTTACGGCCTTCATCGTTGTAACGCTTAAGCGTTGCAGACACTAAGTATAAGTAACTAAGTAAGTCACCTAAACGTGCTGAAATACGTTCTTTACGTTTTAGTGAACCACCAAATACTGCCATGCTAATGTCTGACATAAGAGCAAGTGATGCACTAAAGCGTGACGCTATACGGTAAAACTCAGCGGTTTCGTCGTTGTACGGCACACTTGTAAAACGAGCGCCGGTAAGAGCAAGCCACTTAGTACGTACAAGGTTCGACATAGTAAAACCAATGTGACCCATTAGCGCTTTATCAAATACGTTAAGCGCTTCTTCGCGGTCTTCAATTTCGCACGCACCTAGTTCGGTAAGTACAAATGGATGACAGCGAATTGCACCTTGACCATAAATAATCATATTACGGGTCAAGATGTTTGCACCTTCAACGGTAATGGCAATAGGTGCACCTTGATAGCCACGACCTAAATAGTTATTTGGCCCAAGCATGATGCCCTTACCGCCAAGTACATCCATTGCATGAATAGTTGCATCACGCATTTGCTCTGTTAGGTGGTATTTAATAATGGCAGAAACAACAGATGGCTTTTCGCCTAAATCAACCGCACCTGTAGACATACTAACCGCAGCATCAGAGCTGTAAGCGTAACCAGCTAATTTAGCTAGTGACTCTTCAACACCTTCCATTTTACCTATAGGTAAACGGAACTGACGACGAATGCGGCTATAAGCACCTGTCGCAATAGCAATCATTTTAATGCCACCGGCAGAGTTTGACGGCAATGTAATTGCACGACCAACCGATAAACATTCAACCAACATGCGCCAGCCTTGACCAGCCATATCTGGACCACCAATAATATAATCAAGTGGTACGAAAATGTCTTTACCGCGAGTAGGACCATTTTGAAATGGTACGTTAAGCGGGAAATGTCGACGACCAATTTCAACTCCAGGAGTATCCGTTGGAATAAGTGCACAGGTGATGCCTGGCTCTTTATTGTCGCCAATTAGGCCGTCTGGATCTTGTAATTTAAACGCAAGACCAAGTACGGTAGCCACTGGGGCAAGTGTAATGTAACGCTTATTCCACGTTAAACTAACACCCACAACCTCTTCACCATTCCATTGCCCTTTACATACCACACCGTAGTCTGGAATTGAGCTTGCATCAGAACCCGCTTCTGGCGAAGTTAATGCAAAACATGGAATTTCTTGACCGCTCGCTAGGCGCGGTAAATAATGATCTTTTTGCTCCTTTGTACCATAGTGTTGTAATAATTCACCTGGGCCTAAAGAGTTCGGTACACCAACAATTGACGAAAGTAATGTTGATTTACTTGTTAGTTTTTGAAGTACACATGATTGTGCAAATGCAGAAAACTCTAAACCGCCGTATTCTTTTTTGATGATCATGGCAAAGAATTTATTATCTTTTAGATATTGCCATACATCTTGAGGAAGGTCGGTTAGTTCGTGCGTTGCTTCCCAATCGTCCAACATGCTACATACTACTTCAACAGGGCCATCAACAAAGGCTTGCTCTTCAATAGTAAGTTTAGGAACTGGGTATTGGTGAAGTTTTTTCCAATCTGGGTTACCGCAAAATAAGTCAGCTTCCCACCACGTCGTACCGGCATCAATAGCTGATTTTTCAGTATCAGACATGCTTGGCGTTACTTTTTTAAACGTAGCAAAAATAGGCTTGATGATATATTGCTGACGAAGGCCAGTAACAGAAAGAGGAACCGCGATGATCAAAAAGATCAACCAGCTAATTAAACCAAAAGCACCTGCAAAGGTACCAATTAATAAAGTTATAGCCGAAACACCAAGTGCTGTGTTCCAACTTGCTCTGTGGTAAACCGCAGTGCAAAGCAACGCGATTAGAACCAGTGTAAATATGAGTGTCATTTTTATTCCTTAATAGAGGTCAGACCACCTCACTTAGAGTAGCGCTAGTAACAGTAATTTTCAAGTACATAACGATGTTAAATTGTAGTAGAAAGTAACTTAAATACGATATTTAATTACCCGACAGAGGAACGCACAATAACTATCGTATAGTCAAAGCATTAACCGTAAGTAGTGTTAACGTAAAAATAAATAAATCTAATAGCAAAATGACACTTTTTAAGTAAGTATAGCCGTTATAGCAGGTTGCAAATTAGTGTACGCTTAATACACAAATATAACGCTATTTATTTTAATGTATGGTTTTTAAGGGTTATTTTATTAATGTGTGAATTACTTGGCATGTCCGTTTTCTAAGCTTCATGCTGTATCAACCCGTAGCAAAGCCCCGCCAGATGGCAAAATGCAAAGGCTAAGACTGTTTATTCTGTCTTATTCTGTTATTGTTATCTTAAGCTAAACTGATACCAAAACTGTGACCCGTGTTGTGGTCACAGTTTTAAACGAGCCAAGATGAACTTTACAGACAAATCAATAAAAGCACTTAAGGCAAAAGAAAAACGCTACGTATTAACCGAGTCGGGCAATTATGGCGAGGGGCGCTTGCAAATAAGAGTGAGTGAATCGGGCGCTAAAACGTTTCGCGTTCAATATCATATAAACGGCAAGCGTAAAGTAATAGGCCTTGGCAACTACCCAATTGTTGATCTGAAAAAAGCACGTAGTAAGCATGCAAAAATATCAGCATTGCTAAGCGACAATATTGACCCCCAAGAGCGCCGCTTACAAAATCAAAAAACCAAGTTTGAATCGGCAGCTAAAAAAACAATGCATCAAATGCTTGATGATTTTAACGTATACATAAGTACTCGCTGGGCAGCATCAACCATCGACCGAACAGAAAAACTAATAAAACGAAATCTCACCCCGTTTATAGCGCCCGACTTAATGCCCGACGAGTTCACAATAGATATGGCCCGCGACATTATTTACCGTGTTTATAACCGTGGGGCAAAAGAGCAAGCGCGCCTAGTTCGCAGCGTATTAATGAGCATATTAAAATACGCAATAGATTTTGATAACTCGCCAGAGCAATACAAAAAGCCAAATTTGTACGAAATCAAAAGCAACTTTATAAGAGACATAAATTTTGAAACGCCAAAAAATAAAGGCGAGCGCTGGCTAAATGAAGACGAAATAAAAAAAGTGTGGCACGCAGAAGACCTGCCTTATTACACCCAGCAATACATAAAACTCGCATTGTGCCTTGGCGGCCAGCGCATAAACGAAGTTTACGCATCCCGCGCCAGCGAATACGACATTAAAAATAAAACATTTACCATTCCCGCATCCCGAATAAAAATAAAGCAGCGGGGCGATCACATAGTGCCGCTGTCTAATTTAGCCATACCCATTATTCAAGAACTCATGCAACAACAGGGTAGCGCTGGGCAAATGTTCCCACATCGCGACAACCCAACAGCCACCGCGCACGTATCAACAATACGTATGGCAATATTGCGTTGGTGTGAAAAGCACAGCGTAAAGCCATTTAACCCCCGCGACCTACGCCGCACATGTAAAACACTCATGGGCAAGGCAGGCATAAATAAAACCAACCGCGACATACTGCAGCAGCACCATAAGTTTGACGTATCAAGCGTACACTACGACCGCTACGACTACATGGCCGAAAAGCGAGAAAGCATAGAAGTGTGGGAAAGGTTTATTAAAAAAGCGACTGAATAGCGCTGGCTTGTTTTAATATTAACGCTGCCTTAATATATGAACTTTGCAACATTATGGAAAATATAAGGAAAGGGCATGATATTAAAAGTACTAGGCTGGTTTTTTGGAATAAGCTTTTTAGTTAGCGGTATAAGCAGCTTGTTTACTGGCGATGTAATTACCGGGTTAATTTTATTGCTGGCTACAGCTATATGCTTACCGCCATTACTAAGTACAGTAAACGC
>NZ_AUTP01000092.1:0-8829 GCF_000498075.1 Pseudoalteromonas sp. TAB23 | reverse complement strand
AGCCATTGAACCTACGCCTGCTGGCACGGCTTCTTGCATGTATAAACCACGGTTTTCAACAAGCTTTACGGCTTCGCTCAAGCTTAATACATCGCTACATACTAACGCTGAGTATTCACCTAAGCTGTGACCCGCCATAACAACGTCTGCATCAGGGTTAGCTGCTAACCAATCACGGTAAATAGCAACACTTGCAGTTAGTAATGCAGGTTGTGTGCGGTGGGTTTGATTTAATTTTTCTTCTGGGCCATTAAGAACTAGCTCTGCTAAGTCGTAACCCAGTGCATTTGACGCTTCTGCAAATGTTGCTTTAACAATGTCAGAACTCTCTAGTAGTTCTTGTAACATACCAACGCTTTGCGAGCCTTGACCTGGGAATAGAAGTGCAATTTTTTGTGCCATACTTTGCTCTTTTTAATTAAACAAATAAATAATGAAATACACGGCACATCAATTATTGATTAACCGCCGTGTCTTTAGAATGTGTTTTTTCGAAAATAGCGGCTATTTTATCAGGAAGTTGACGTTCAACCTCTTTTACCGCTTCATCAATTGCTGCTTGAAATGCTTTAGCTGACGCATTTCCATGACTTTTAACGACAATACCGCGCAATCCTACCAGAGAAGCACCGTTATACTGGTCGGGGTTCACCCTTTTATAGAGTTTTTTTATTATTGGGCGCAATATAAACGCCATACATTTATATAAAAGGTGCTTTTCGAGCGCGGTTGTAAACTTATTCATAATAAGCTTGGCAATGCCTTCACATGTTTTAAGTGCCACGTTACCCACAAATCCTTCGCATACTATGACATCAGCCTTACCCGAAAAAATATCACTTCCTTCGCTGTAACCAATATAATTTATATGTGGGCTTTGCTGCATTAATTGTGCAGCTTGTTTAATGTCGTCGTGGCCTTTAATGTCCTCAGCGCCAATATTTAATAGACTAACGCGAGGATTATCCAAACCAAGTGCTTGTCCAGCAACAATAGAGCCCATAATGCCAAACTGATAGAGCATTTGCGCATCACAATGCACATTAGCACCTAAGTCGAGTAAATATACTGGGTTTTTAAGCTCTGTAGGAACAGATGAAATGAGTGCGGCACGTTTAACACCTGGCAACATTTTTAATACATAGTGAGCCATAAAAAATAGAGCGCCGGTATTACCTGAGCTAACACATGCTTGAGCCTCGCCCGATTTAACTAAATCTAGGGCAACACGCATAGATGAATCTTTTTTTGAACGCACAGCAATTGCAGGTTCACAGGCATTGGTGACTATTTCACTACAGTGACGAATTATGAGTCTAGGATGAGGTAGAGAATCGAGGGATTCGAGTTCTTTAGATATAACATGTTCATTGCCACATAAAATGAGAGTTAAATTGGCATGAGCATTTACTGCACAAACGGCAGCAGGAATAGATGAACGGGGGCCGTAATCGCCCCCCATCATATCTAACGCTATGGTTAGATCTTTCAGCATATAAGTAATCTCTTATTTAGAAATTACTTGAACGCCTTTGTAGTAACCATCTGCAGTCACATGGTGACGACGATGAGTCTCACCAGATGTTTGATCTACAGTTAAAGTTGGACCACTGATCGCATCGTGTGAACGGCGCATGCCGCGTCTTGCACGAGACTTTTTGCTTTTTTGTACAGCCATAGTCTTCTCCTAAGAATCTTTCTTAAGTTGTTTCAAAATATCAAATGGATTAGGTTTATCATCTTCCGCCTTTAATACACCAAAGCTGGCAGGCTTTGCTGAATAACTGCATGAAGCTTCGTTGTGGGTAGCCACTAATGGAATTGCTAAAATTAGTTCGTCTTCAATTAAATTAAAAACGTTAACTTCACCATTTTCATCAAGCGCTACTTCATCGTAGTCTTCTGGAAAAATATCTAACTCTGTATCTTCACCTACTGGTGAATATGCAAAGTCTTGAACCAAATCCAACCCTAAATCACCATTACAACGTTGACAAATGACAGTAACGTGTGTGGACAAATTGCCTCTAATCACAGCGAAACCTTGATCATCGTTTTTGCAATGTATTTTTACCGCTATTTCACCTACTTCTTCCTGCACAACTTTCTCTAAACGAGTAAGTTTTTCAAGCGGTACAATTCCGTCATACTTTAAACGGTGCTGCGCTGCTTTGCCTGGATGAAGAGTGATGGGAATTTTCACCTTTTGCATAGGGGCTGCATCATATAGATAGTTAGTTTGTTAGTCAAAGTAAAAAACCATTTTTACTTGGTTTTTAACGTGTTTTACTCTCGGATCTGATTTATCCTAACTCAATCTGAATTATCGTAGGAAAACAGTCCGTGAAGCATCCACTCATTTTAGCGTCAAGCTCGCCTTTTAGGCAGTCTTTATTACAAAAATTTAATTTACCATTTGATACGTTTTCACCAGACGTTGACGAATCAGCACTTGAATGCGAAACACCTACCGAACTGGTTAAGCGCTTAAGTGAATTAAAAGCCTCAGCGGCTAATAAACACTTTAACAAAGGGTTAGCTATTGGATCAGACCAAGTCGCTGTGTTTAATAATCAAATTTTAGGTAAACCACATAATAAACAAAATGCTCTAAAACAACTAAATTTATTTAGCGGTAATACTGTAACATTTTTAACAGGGCTTTGTGTTTACGATATTGTAACTGGCACTAAAAAAACCTGCGTAGAACCTTTTAATGTGTCGTTTAAAACACTCAGTGATGCACAAATTAGCGCTTATTGCGATGCTGAGCAGCCTTATAACTGTGCTGGCAGCTTTAAGAGTGAAGGGTTGGGTATCTGTTTATTTGAAAAACTAAGCGGAGACGATCCTAATAGCTTAATTGGATTACCATTAATTAAACTCAGCCAGCTACTGGCTGAGTTTGGTATTGATGTACTTACTGCTCAAAACAAGTTTTAGTTAAATAAATTAGCCAAGCAAAACCTGTTGCAGTTGCAGATAATTATCTACTGTTGCAACAGGGCTAAGCTTATTTAGCTGCTGTGCGTTGTGTACACCCATTGTTACGCCGATTCTATCCATGCCAGCAGCTTTTGCCATGGTCATGTCTATTTGAGTGTCACCAATCATTACAGCGTCTTGAGCGCTTATGCCGAGTTCTTCAAGCAATTGATACAACATATCTGGAGACGGTTTGGACAGTGCCTCATCGCTTGTACGTGTTGCACTAAAAAAATGTCTAAGTTGGCTTTGATCAAGCAAACGCTCTAATCCACCTCTACCTTTACCTGTTGCAACCGCTAAAACAATGCCCTGCTCTTTTAAGGCATTTAAAACGCTGACAACATTAGCAAATACAGGCGTGGGAGTAGTATCCACACTGTATTGATATTTATAACCTGAAATTAACGCTTGGTGCTGCGCTACATTATCAGGAAATAAAACGTCAATTGCTTTTTCAAGCGACATACCAATAATGTTTTTAATGGCTTCGTCACTAGGTGGCACTAAATTAAGTGACTCGGCGCTACTACGAATACAGTTAACTATTTTAGTGACTGAATCCATAACAGTGCCGTCCCAATCAAAAATGACGAGCTTATATTTTTTAATTGGAGTCACTGCAATCACAGTTTTGCATCTCGTAATTTTAGTAATGTATTTTTAAGCGTTTTATCTAGCGGTGCTTCAATACGCATAGTTGTTTCGTTTTTAGGGTGATAAAAACTTAAATCATGTGCGTGTAAAAACAATCGGTTTAACCCAACTTTACGCATAGAATCGTCGAAACCCTGATCGCCATATTTATCGTCGCACGCTATTGGGTGACCTTTACATTGCGTATGCACACGAATTTGGTGCGTACGCCCTGTAACAGGCGATGCTTGTACAAGTGAGCAATCGTTAAAACGTTCAAGTACTTTAAAACGCGTATGTGAAGGTTTTCCCTCAGTGTTATCTACGCGTACTACGCGCTCGCCCGATTTAAGTGTATTTTTACGCAGCCCTTCGGTTACGTTTTTAGTTTTAGAGTCCCACTGCCCTTCTACAAGTGCCCAGTAATTTTTTTCCATTGTTTTTTCACGAAGTTGTTCATGCAACGCTGTTAACACCGAACGACGCTTCGCTATAAGTAAACAACCTGATGTATCACGGTCAAGCCTATGAACTAGCTCAAGGCTACGTTCCTCTGGGCGAAGTGCTCGCAAAGCTTCAATTAAGCCATAACTTAAACCACTGCCGCCATGAACAGCCATACCTGATGGTTTATTTATTACGATAAGGTATTTATCTTCAAATAAAATATCGTTTTCAAGGCGAGTTACTTTGTCTAATTTTGATGGAACAAATTCTTCACGCTCAGCAACTCTGATAGGTGCAATACGAAGTACATCTTCAAGCTGTAGTTTATATACAGGCTTAATACGCTTTTTATTAACGCGTACCTCACCTTTGCGCAAAAGTTTATAAATAGCGCTTTTAGGCACCCCTTTTAAATGGGTAATAAGAAAGTTATCAATACGCTGACCTAAATGGTCTTCGTTGATCGTGACATAAGTTACTTGTAAGTCGTTTTTTTCTGACATTGCCTAATCACTAATTTAAGTAAAATAATTTAGTTGCTAACACTGTAATAATAGTGGGATAATCAGCAGCGCAAATATTTAGTATTTGCAAATAACAACGGTGCTTTTTAACACATTAAAACATTCGTGATGCACATTCTGGGTAGCCGATCATACAGATCCGAGTTAAGTTTTCCAAAGCTTTTATGCCTCCTCAGTTAACACGTGCGATCAATTAACGGCAATGCGCGTAATATATTGCTGGTTAAGTTTGAACATGAAGCGATTTTTAACGTGCTAGAGAAAGCAATGAACAGATAATTTGTCTGATAGTGACGACGTAAAAAACGTCGTTCAGCACTAGCTCAATTATTGTAGTACCGTATAGCAGCTTATTTAGAACTAAAAAAATCTAATAAATAAGCGTTCATTAACATCGGCAGCGATTTTTGCTCTTAAAACGGATATTAGCGATACATCAGTATGTATTGCTCACCAACTTAATGAGCCCTACGCGCCTAATATGAATGATATTTAGTAAGATTAATATGACAGGCCGACTTCTGGGTAAAACTTGTAAACGTAGCTGAAAAGCCGACAGTTTTAGCACCATTAAGAATTTAATAGCGATAATAATTGCTATTGTTTGCCAGCATTTAAAATACTGCATACGAGAAACAGAGCCGTTCCGTTAAAGACCCAGTCGTGAGGCTGCACATTCTAAAAATAGGGACAACTGAACAGGCGAGAAAAACATCGTCATGTCAGCGACATAAATAAGTAGAGTAACAATATGAAACGTATGCTAATCAATGCAACGCAGCAAGAAGAAATGCGCGTAGCACTGGTTGATGGCCAACGCCTTTATGATTTAGATATCGAAAGCCCAGGTCACGAACAGAAAAAAGCCAATATTTATAAAGGCAAAATCACTCGCATTGAACCATCTCTTGAAGCAGCATTTGTTGATTACGGTGCTGACCGCCATGGTTTCCTTCCTTTAAAAGAAATTGCCCGTACTTACTTCCCTGCAGGTTACACTTTTCATGGTCGCCCTAACATCCGCGACGTAATAAAAGAAGGTCAAGAAGTTATAGTACAAGTTGATAAAGAAGAGCGTGGCCAAAAAGGCGCTGCGTTAACTACTTTTATCAGTGTTGCTGGTAGCTACTTAGTGCTTATGCCTAACAACCCTCGTGCTGGCGGTATTTCTCGTCGCATTGAAGGTGATGAACGTACTGAACTTAAAGAAGCATTGGGTCGTTTAGAACTTCCTAAAGGTATGGGCTTAATTGTTCGTACAGCGGGTGTTGGTAAATCGTTTGAAGAATTAAACTACGATTTAAAAGCATTATTAGTACATTGGGAAGCAATTAGACAAGCAGCCGATAGTGCTAAAGCGCCATTTTTAATACACCAAGAAAGCAATGTAATATTCCGTGCGATACGCGATTATTTACGTCGTGATATTGGCGAAATTTTAATTGATAAACCACGTGTTTTTGAAGAAGCTAAAGCGCACATTGAGCGTTTTCGTCCTGATTTTATGAGCCGTGTTAAGCTTTATCAAGGTGACACTCCTTTATTTACGCATTACCAAATTGAAAGCCAAATTGAGTCTGCGTTCCAGCGTGAAGTACGTTTGCCTTCTGGTGGTTCAATTGTAATTGACCCAACTGAAGCACTAACGTCCATCGATATCAACTCGTCTAAAGCAACTAAAGGCGGCGATATTGAAGAAACAGCACTTAATACTAACTTAGAAGCAGCCGATGAAATTGCACGTCAATTACGTCTTCGTGACTTAGGTGGTTTAATTGTTATCGACTTTATCGATATGACGCCTCCACGCCATCAACGTGAAGTAGAGAATCGTTTAAAAGATGCTGCTCGCCCAGATCGTGCTCGTGTTCAAATTGGTAAAATCTCGCGCTTTGGTTTACTTGAAATGTCGCGTCAGCGTTTGCGTCCTTCATTAGGTGAAGCAAGCCAAGGCCCATGTCCACGTTGTAGTGGCCAAGGTACTATTCGTTCAAACGAATCAATTGCGCTTTCTATTCTTCGTTTAATTGAAGAAGAAGCAATTAAAGACAACACAGCACAAGTAAATGCACAAGTGCCTGTTGCCGTTGCCGCTTATTTATTAAATGAGCAACGTCGTAGTGTTCATCGCATTGAAAAACATCATAAATGTGACGTAGTGATTATTCCTAATCAACATATGGAAACACCACATTACGAAGTTATGCGTTTACGTAAAGACGAAACACTTGAAACGGTAAGTTACGGACAAGTTGTTGCGCCAGAACCTGAAGCATTTGAGATGTCAAAATCACCAAGTGCACCAGTACGTGAAGAGCCAATGCTAAAAGGTGTTGTAATGCCTTCTACACCGGCTCCACAAGCAACGCCTACACCAGTAGTTCAGCCTGTAGTAACAGAGACTAAAACTGAAGGTGGCTTGTTTGAAGCAATCACTAAATGGTTTAAATCGTTATTTGCAAGCGAAACAGTAGAAGAGAAAAAAGAAGCTGTAGAAAAAGAGCAGCAAGAAGCGCGTAATAACGCTCGCCGTGGTAACGATAATCGTCGTCGTAATAACAACCAACGTCGTCGTAATAATAACCCGCGCACTAATAAACCACGCAATGAGCGTCCTGCAGCTGAAGAGGAAGTTAAAACAGACTCACCAGCAGCAACAAGCACCGAGACTCAAGAGAGAAACGAGAACCGCAATAAGCGTCGTCGTAACCCTAACTCTCGTAAGCGCCCAGAGCATAAAAGCGAAGAAAAAGATCAAGTTAAAACTGAAGCCCCTGTAAAAGCAGAAGTAGAAGTAGAAACTGATTCTAAGCCAGCTCAAGCTGTAGAGCCTAAAGAGCAAAAGCCTAAGGTTCGCCGTCAACGTCGTAACATACGTAAAAAAGTACGTCTGCAAGATGAAAACGCTGAGCAAGCTAACTCAACAGAGCAAACACCTGAACAAGCTGTAGTTATTGATACTCCACAAGTTCAAGAGCAAGCGCCTGTTGTAGAAAAGCAAACACAAACTCCGGCAGAAAAAACAGCTCACATTAAAGAAGAGAAAGTTGACGTTGTTGATTCTAACGATGAAGCAGCAACTACTGAAGACGAGCAAGAGCAAACACGTACACGTTCACGCCGTTCTCCTCGTCATCTTCGTGCATCAGGTCAACGTCGTCGACGTCCTGAAGGTGAAGCAGAAGTTAAATCTGACGAAGCCCCTGCATTTGTTCCAGTAGCTGATCAAGCTGCTGCAGAATATGAAGCAGAACTTAAAGCTAAATCTGAAGAAACACCTGTGGATGCAGCGCAGCAAATTGAACAAGCCGTTGCAGTTGAAGACTTAGCAAAAGTTGAAGCTGTAGAAGAGCCAGCTAAAGTTGAAACTCCAGTAGCAACTGAAGAGCCAGCTAAAGTTGAAACTCCTGTAGTAACTGAAGAGCCAGCTAAAGTTGAAGCGCCAGTAGCAACTGAAGAGCCAGCTAAAGTTGAAACGCCAGTAGTAACTGAAGAGCCAGCTAAAGTTGAAACGCCAGTAGTGACTGAAGAGCCAGCTAAAGTTGAAGCGCCAGTAGTAACTGAAGAACCAGCTAAAGTTGAAACTCCAGTAGTAACTGAAGAGCCAGCTAAAGTTGAAGCAAAAGTGAAAACTGAAAAATCAGCACCGCATGTTAAAACAGCGGTTACTCAAGGGTCTGCAAGTGCGCCAATGGCACAGCCTACTCCTGTAGCTGATAGCGAAGTAAAACACACATCTGTAGCAATGGCTCACGATAAACGTGACCTAGTACCAGACAGTGGTTTACGTGCGGGTTCTATCAAACCTGCTGGTCGTGCAAGTTCTGCAATGACTAAAACATTGAGTGTTGATTAATTACTAACACTTATTTAAAAGCCCCGCTATTTAATAAATAGCGGGGCTTTTTTGTTTACATACTTTGAATAATTATTAAAGTTTCTTCACGCCCATAATAAGCGATTTATTCACAAAGAGATTAAGAGACGCTGCGCTTTTAGAGGTAGTAATAAGGCTAAGTCTTGCTAATAAAGCATGGCTTGTGTTTTCTCATTTACTCCTCTTTCACTTCTCTTTGTGAAATAGATCTTTAAGTGGTTTTGTTAGCAAAGAAATTAAATAAACAGAAGCGGTGCTTCTTGCGTAAGCAAGCTTCACGCCTTGTATCTCTCATTGATAAATGATTAGCTATCATTTATCACATCGAAGTCAGTGAGCTTGCCTTTACGCCTAGTATTT
>NZ_AUTP01000091.1:0-3267 GCF_000498075.1 Pseudoalteromonas sp. TAB23 | reverse complement strand
CTGGCTTGTGCAAAGTTAAATTCGCGCTGTGCTTGTTTTGACGAGTAAGGGCTAATTCCACGGCGTTTAAACTTTTTGCTTTTTTTATCGTGGTATAAATCTTTGCCTACTTGGCCTGTGGCAATTTCTAGTAACTCTAAAAACTGGCGGCGAATAGTTTTTAATTGACGAGCCCACCACCTATCACACTGCATTTTTAGCAGTGCAATTTCGTAACACTCGGTTGGCAAGTTGTCGTCGCGCATGGCGTAAAATGGCACATTAGCGCCTACAGTTTTGGCATGAGTTGCTATTGCATCGTAGGTTAGCGATATTATTTTTTCGTACGGTAGGTGTTGGTTTTCTTCGCTTACATCAAGCGTTATTTGCACGCACTCCATAGCAAGTGTGCCTGCGTGTTTTTTGGTTTTTTCAATACTACTTAAAATATGCCATGGCAATGGCATATTTTGAGTAATACTAAACAGTACGCCAAAGCGCGGTTTTAAACGGGCAATGGTACGGCGGAACCATGTATTAGCACGATATTGACTACCCGCTTTTTTTTGGCTGTAGCGGTCTATGTATTTACGGGCCATACGACTTTGCAAAGGCACTGGCACATTTTGCAAGCCACGCGCTAAAAAGTTGCGGTCGTCAATATCGCTAATAGACGAAATTAAACCCTTAGCTATGCCAGATAGTCTAAGGGCTTGTAGGTCGAGCGGTTTAGGGTTTGCCATTTATTCGGTTAACTCTATTAACGCAGGTTCTCCATGAATTTGCGCGGCGTCTAATGCTGTTTGCATTTGGTCGTAAACTGGTGCGTATTCAATGTGATCAACCGCAATTAATTGCACTACTGGCATTAAGTCAGTTAGGCAGTTTTCACACTCCATCAGCATTGCAACAGTTGGGCGTTTGTTTAAATTGCGAATAGTAAAGTTGGCTTGGTCGATAGCGTGATTAACAATGCTTTTAAGCAATTGCTGATTTTTAGATAGATCTTGGTCTTTGATTGTGTTCATTTTAGTAGTCCTTTGGGATTAAATTATTGGTGTAGATTTACTGAGAATGTGTGGCTGTGTGCGTAGTTTCATTACTTCACTACTCCAAGCGCTGAGAATATTTTTCGGAACTCGTCGGTTCTATTGCCAAGGTAAGTAATAAAACAGCCTTTGGGTGCGCCTTTTTTTACATTGCCTTGTGCATCATTAAAGTGCGTACGACCATCAATAAAACAGCTTAAGCCTGCGTTTAATAACTTTTGGCACCATGCCTCTGAGCTATTAACAAAGGTAATGTTCATTGCTTCTTTAAAGTTACCTTGCGCATATTGGTCTAAGTAATAGTCAATCCAATCGCCGTTGCTGGCTATGTCTTCGGTAATGCAGTGGCCGCGATACTTACTGTAAGTCGGGTCGTTACATATTTTTTTAACACACTTTGGCTTACATGCTATTTCACCTTTATTGAATGGGTGATTTAACCAAACAGTATTAGCTATCCAATTTCTTGTTAATGCATCGTCTTCTTTGGTTAAGTAACACGTCGCTTTTACTGACTTGTTAGCAACCGCACAACTTGCAGGGTCTAAATCAATAACGGGAAACATTTGATGCACATACTTCAAAACTTTAGCGGGCGTATAAAACTCAACATTGCCACTATCTTGGTTGATTAGTTGATCGGGTGTCATGGCTAATCCTTAGTGTGCTTGTTCTATTTTTTGAGTGTTTTTAGCAATGCTAAAATCTCGTTTTTGTAAAAAGCGGCTTGGCGTCATCGCATTAGCATCAACAAAGGCGGTTACTATTTCTTGAAGCTGTAAAATAGCTTGGTGTATTTTAAGGCGCTTATCACGGTCAAATTGGTGATAACTCCTTTCCAAATCATTTTTAGATAGGCCTGCCGAATAACACACAATTATTTGCTGCGGCTTACTCAAGTGCGTATACACATATTCAGCGGTATGACGATCGCTGTTAAAAAGCCCCTTAATCTCAGTAAGTCCTTTTGGTGTTGGTTTTACATCAACAACTTTTAACTGTGTTTTTTCAGGCTGTTTATTTACGTCTGTAATACCGCGATTTTTTGCAATTTCTAATGCTGCATTTACCATGGTTTTCTCCTAGTTGTTTACGCTTTGTTGGTGCTGCGTTCTAAATTTAATTAGCTCGTTTAAGCGATAATGATTAGTTTTGCCAAACTGAATTGATTTAGGAAAATCAGACAACTTCGACAAAATCCAAAACTTTTTACGCGCACATCCCAATACCTCGCATGCCTCAACGGTGCTAACTAGGCGGTCTTTTTGCTCTTCAAGCTCAGTGCGTAGTTGGTTGTTTTCTTGTAGTAGTGCAAACAGCACAGCTTTAGCATCTGGATGAATATCTAATAAAATAATTTGTTGTTCAGTGCTCATGCTGCATCTTCCTTTTTGCTTTTTTGATGATCGGCTAATAAATCGTTTACCGATATTTCACCGTTAGTTAGTTCTGAAATACGTGGAATGTATTTCGCTGGGGCTTGGCAATGACGGTTAATCCAGTACCAAATGATGTTTTGTTTTGTACTTAACAACCTGGCGGCTTTTGTTTGCCCACCAATTATTTCTATTGCTTTCGCTACGGCACTCATATTTCCTCCAAGCAGTATTTATCAATTAAACCGATAATAGATATCAATTTAACCGATGTCAATATCGATTTAACTGATTAGACAAAATAAAATAAAAAGGCAATAATCAGTAAATATCACTTTAAGCGATTTTAATATTAGGAATTTAAAAAATGGATTTAGGAAAAAGAGTAGAAAAAAGACGTGTTCAGTTGGGAATGACTCAAGCACAGCTAGGCTTAATTGCGGGTTTAGCACAAAACTCTATTCATAATATTGAATCAGGCGAAACTAAACGCCCTCGTAAGATTGATGCTCTCGCCCAAGCACTCAATTGCACTCCAGAATATTTACTATTTGGAATTGGCGAAATCCAGAGTGATGCAAAAAATATAAATAACAACGTTGTGCCAGGACCAGCAATTAAAGCCACAGCCCCACTTATAAGCTGGGTGCAAGCCGGTGCTTGGTCAGAAATAAGTGAGATTAAAGCCTACGACGCTGAACGCTTTATGTGCCCTGTTAATTGCAGTGACCTAACCTTTGTTTTAAAAGTGCAAGGTATTAGCATGGAGCCAAAGTTTGATGAGGGTGATTTAATTTTTGTAGACCCTGAAGCAGAATGCATTCACGGTTCGTACGTAGTAGCCCGCCTAGACGACGATAACC
>NZ_AUTP01000090.1:0-5357 GCF_000498075.1 Pseudoalteromonas sp. TAB23 | reverse complement strand
GCGGCCGTGCCAATAGCAACCGCAGCTGTACCCATCATGGCATGGTGCAGTTTACCCATCGACATAGCGCGTACTAACAAGTTGATATTTGCAGCTTCAATAATTTTACCGCTAGATGCTTTGTAATCTAAAGGTGATGCAACAAACGCAACTTTAGGCGTATGTTGCCGAGCTTGCGCTTCACTAATATTAGTGATTAAGCCCATTTTAACAGCGCCGTAAGCACGAATGGTTTCAAGCTTTTTAAGCGCTGCAACATCGTTATTTATATCGTCTTGCAGCTCTGTGCCGGTATAATTAATATCAGCGGCGTTAATAAATATGGTAGGAATACCTGCATTTATCATCGTGGCTTTTAGAGTACCAACACCTGGTACTTCTAAGTCATCAACTACGTTACCTGTTGGAAATAACGCGCCATCGCCATCAGCGGGGTCCATAAATTCAAGTTTTACTTCAGCTGCAGCAAAAGTGACGCCATCGAGCTCAAAGTCGCCGGTTTCTTGTACTTCGCCATTTGTCATAGGGACATGCACTAATATGCTTTTTTTAATATTAGCCTGCCACACACGCACAATAGCAACACCGTTATCGGGCACTAGGTTTTTATCGACCAAACCATTACTAATGGCAAAAGCACCGACTGCTGACGTTAAATTGCCGCAGTTTCCGCTCCAATCTACAAAAGGTTTATCTATCGCCACTTGACCAAACAAGTAATCAACATCGTGATCGGCTTGCTTACTTTTACTTAGGATTACGGTTTTACTAGTACTTGATGTAGCGCCGCCCATTCCATCCGTTTGCTTAGCATACGGATCGGGGCTGCCAATAACGCGTAGTAGTAAATTATCGCGCGCCTCGCCTTCTACTTGAGCAGGCTTTGGCAAATCAGTTAAATTAAAAAAAACACCTTTACTGGTGCCGCCACGCATATAGGTTGCAGGCACTTTAATTTGCGGTTTAAACATAATATTTGCCCTTATGCAGATTGCGTTGCTTCTAAAAAGTCTTGAGCAAAGCGTTGTAACACACCACCAGCCGCGTAAATAGAAAGCTCTTCTTGGGTATCGATACGGCACTTCATAGGCACAGTAAGCACTTCACCATCTTTACGGGTAATGCTTAGGTTAACGGTGGCACCTGGTTTTAAATCACCCGCTACATCGTACGTTTCACTGCCATCCAGTTCTAGAGTTTTACGCGTTGTGCCCGCTTTAAACTCAAGCGGTAAAACACCCATACCAATTAGGTTAGTACGGTGAATACGCTCAAAACCTTCAGCTGCTATTACTTCAACGCCTGCAAGCCTTACGCCTTTTGCAGCCCAATCGCGCGACGAACCTTGCCCGTAATCGGCACCGGCTACAATAATAAGCGGTTGTTTACGCTCCATGTAAGCTTCGATTGCTTCCCACATACGAGTATTAGTACCTTGTGGCTCTAAGCGTGCGTACGAGCCTTGCTTAACTTCGCCGTTTTCGTCCAGTACCATTTCATTAAGTAGTTTTGGGTTTGCAAATGTTGCGCGCTGCGCTGTTAAATGATCGCCCCGGTGCGTTGCATACGAGTTGTAGTCTTCCTCTGGGACGTTCATTTTGGTCAGGTATTCGCCAGCAGCACTACTTGCCATAATTGCGTTTGATGGCGATAAATGATCCGTTGTAATGTTATCGCCAAGTACTGCAAGCGCACGCATACCAGTCATTGTGCGCTCACCCGCAAGTGCACCTTCCCAATAAGGAGGGCGACGAATGTAGGTACTTTCTGGGCGCCAATCGTAAAGTGGATCGTTATCTTCACCGTAATCTACGGTTAAATTAAACATAGGCTCGTATACTTTTCTAAATTGCTCTGGCTTAACGCTTTGCTTAATTACTGCGTCAATCTCTTCATCTGATGGCCATAAATCTTTAAGCGTAATATCGTTGCCTTGTTGATCTTGCCCTAGTATCCCTTTTTCAATATCAAAGCGAATAGTACCTGCAATGGCGTACGCAACAACTAAAGGAGGTGACGCTAAAAATGCTTGCTTAGCATAAGGATGAATGCGTCCATCAAAGTTACGATTGCCCGAAAGCACCGCTGTAGTGTATAAATCGCGTTCGATTACTTCTTCTTGAATAACAGGGTCAAGGGCTCCACTCATACCATTACAGGTAGTACACGCAAAACCAACAATGCCAAAGCCAAGTTGCTCAAGCTCAGTTAGTAAGTTTGCATCTTCAAGGTATGATTGCACCGCTTTTGAGCCTGGTGCTAATGAAGTTTTAACCCAAGGTTTACGCATTAAACCCTTAGCATTTGCATTACGGGCAAGGAGTGCTGCAGCAATTACATTGCGTGGATTACTTGTATTAGTACAACTAGTAATAGCGGCAATAATACATGCGCCGTCTGGCATTAAGCCTTCTTCATTTTCAACAACGCCCGAAATACCTTCTTTAGCTAAATCGCTTGTCGATACACGGCGGTGTGGATTAGATGGACCTGCAATATTGCGCCCCACGCTTGATAAATCAAACTTAAGTACACGTTCGTATTTTGCGGTTTTTAAGCTATCGCTCCAAAGGCCTGCTGTTTTTGCGTAGTTTTCAACAAGGGCAATTTGTTCTTCTTCACGCCCTGTTAAACGCAAATAATCTATTGTTTTATCGTCGATATAAAACATGGCTGCAGTTGCGCCAAATTCAGGTGTCATGTTTGAAATGGTTGCTCTGTCGCCAAGTGTAAGCGCGTCTGCACCTTCACCGTAAAACTCTAAATAAGTAGATACAACACGTTGCTCACGTAAAAATTCAGTAATGGCTAGTACAATATCGGTTGCGGTAATACCTGGTTGGCGCTTGCCTGTTAGCTCAACACCAACAATATCAGGCAAGCGAATATAAGAAGCACGGCCAAGCATTACGCTTTCAGCTTCAAGCCCGCCTACACCCACAGCAATAACACCTAGCGCATCAACATGAGGTGTGTGACTGTCGGTACCAACTAGTGTATCTGGGAATGCAATGCCATCTCGGTTTTGAATAACCGGCGACATTTTTTCAAGATTAATTTGATGCATAATGCCGTTACCCGGTGGAATAACGTCAATATTTTTAAACGCAGTTTTTGTCCAGTTTATAAAGTGAAAACGGTCGTCATTGCGTCTATCTTCAATGGCGCGGTTTTTTTCAAATGCGTCAGGATCAAAACCGGCATGCTCTACCGCTAACGAATGATCCACTATTAACTGCGTGGGTACTACCGGGTTCACTTTTGCCGGATCGCCGCCTTTGGCTGCAATTGCATCACGCAAACCTGCTAAATCAACAAGCGCTGTTTGCCCTAAAATATCGTGACATACTACCCGCGCCGGATACCACGGAAAATCCAAGTCTTGTTTGCGCTCAATTAGCTGATTAAGTGCATCGGTTAACATGGCAGGATCGCATCGGCGTACTAGGTTTTCGGCAAATACACGTGATGAATAAGGTAGTGTGGCGTATGCACCTGGCTTAATTGCATCTACGGCTTCTTGCGTATCGTAATAGTCGACATTTGAGCCCGGTAGAGGTTTACGGTATTGGGTGTTATTAATTATGGTCATTGTAAGGGTTCGCTAATTTGGTGACGGTGTTTGCTCACAGCTAGCGTGTTTAATGAAAAGTTTGAGAAAAACTGCTCGCTAGTGGCTATGTGCAATAAAAAAAGTGAGCACATGCGTGCTCACTCATTTTTTAACGTGACTCTATTGGTGTGTAACTACGTGCATCAGGGCCTGTGTAATCGGCACTTGGGCGGATAATACGGTTGTTAGCGCGTTGCTCTTTTACATGCGCAGTCCAACCAGTAACACGGCTCATTACAAATATTGGCGTAAATAATTTAGTCGGAATATCCATAAAATGATAAGCAGATGCATGGAAAAAATCGGCATTACAAAACAGCTTTTTCTCGCGCCACATAATCTCTTCACAACGAACAGACACAGGGTAAAGCACGGTATCGCCTACCTCTGCCGCTAGTTTTTCAGACCATTTTTTAATAATTACATTGCGTGGATCAGATTCGCGATAAATAGCATGACCAAAGCCCATTATTTTATCTTTACGTTCAAGCATGCCCATTACTTCTTGCTCAGCATGCTCAGCACTTGTAAAACCTTGAATCATATCCATAGCGGCTTCGTTAGCACCACCATGTAATGGACCACGTAGCGTACCAATCGCACCTGTTACACAAGAATGAATATCAGAAAGCGTTGATGCACACACACGACCCGCAAATGTAGAAGCATTAAACTCGTGCTCTGCGTATAAAATTAGTGATACGTTCATCACTTGTGCAAATAACTCGCTAGGTGCTTTGTCGTGTAACAGTGTTAAAAAATGTGCGCCAACAGAGTCGTCATCTGTTTGTGTTTCAATGCGTACGCCATCGTGTGTAAAGCGGTACCAGTAACAAATAATACTTGGGAACACTGCAATCATACGGTCGATTGCATCATTGGCTTGGTTAAAATCAAGCTCCATTTCAAGGTTACCCAACATTGAGCAACCCGTGCGCATTACATCCATTGGATGCGCATCTTTAGGAATATTTTCAAGCACAGTTTTAAGCGCATCTGGTAAGCCGCGTAAACTTTTTAGCTTTGCTTTATACTTAGCCAGTTCGTTTGTCGTAGGTAACTCACCGCGTGAAAGTAAAAAAGACACTTCTTCAAACTGCGCTTTTTCGGCAAGTTCGCTAATATCGTAACCACAATACGTTAAACCAGAACCACTTTGTCCAACAGTACACAATGCTGTTTGACCAGCCACTTGTCCGCGTAAACCCGCGCCGCCTAATGCTTTATCTACCATGATCTTCTCCTATCTTAAATTTGTGTGTGATTTTATTTTTTAATAATTATTATTTGTCAGATTTTGATGAAAAAAGTGTATCGAGTGTGTTCTCGTACGTGTGGTAATCTAAAAAGTCGTAAAGTTCAGAACGCGTTTGCATATTTTCAATTTGGCTTTGTTGTGAGCCTTCATTTAAAATGGCTGAGTACACGTTGAGTGCTGCTTTGTTCATGGCTCTAAATGCACTTAGTGGGTAAAGCACCATTTCAACGCCTACATCGCTTAACTGCTCTTTAGTGTAAATAGGTGTTTGGCCAAACTCAGTAATGTTTGCCAAAATTGGAACGTTAATCGCTTTTGCAAATGCTTGGTAATCAGCAAGGTCGTGTACGGCTTCTGCAAAAATAGCGTCAGCACCGGCTTCAACACAGGCAGCTGCACGGTCTATCGCAGCATTTAAACCTTCTTTTTGAAATGCATCGGTACGCGCCATAATATAAAAATCGCTATCGGTTTTTGCATCAACCG
>NZ_AUTP01000089.1:0-5273 GCF_000498075.1 Pseudoalteromonas sp. TAB23 | reverse complement strand
CCAAACGAGGCGGGCGCACCATAGCAGAATAACCTTTATCAGCCGTTTCATGAAAACGAAATAACAACCAAATATGAGTAAATTCATCTAAACCACGTACAAATTCTTCGCGATTAAAATCGGGGGCAAATATAAGCTTTGCTTTAGCTTGTGGCACTAAACGTGGTTGCCTAGGTATAGCAAACTTTTGTTTATAAGGAGATTGAATGTGGCCAATAGCCGAAATGGTGTAATCGCTCATAGTACTCGGGTACAAATAAAATAGAGCGCTATTCTACCCGCATTTAGCATTTATGGCATTAATGTAAGCAAGTTTATTGCGTATACCAATTTTATTAAAAATATGATTATTCTACTGCATTAAATAGCGCACTTACTTTGTTAATAATTATTCATAGTTGACTGCGTGGATGCAGGAGGTAGAGCAATGCAGGGAGCAATTTGTGATAACAACTATATATTATAATTTTGCCTTGTTATTGCGCTATTTTCTTAGTGCTACAATAGAACAATTATTTAATGCACTTAGCATTATAGACCAAACGGTTTAAAGTTTTTATTAGACTGATTGGTTTATATTAATATATTTAAAAAGAGCCTAAAACAAAAAAGGTAAGCCCTTGGGCTTACCTTTTATACATGCTAAAGACTAATTAAAACATGTATTGAACTGATACAGACGCTACATCCATATCTGGGTCAATATCGTCATCAAGTTTATAGCGTTCGTACTCTAAACGAAACTGTACATTTGTTGTAAGCGCGTATTCAATACCTGCGCCGTAAAATGCATCACCACCATCTGCAGACGCTGTTACGCCACCTACTGGTAAATCTTGTGTGTAATCTGCATCCCATTCAAGCCAACCGCCTTTTGCATACACAGAAAAACTTTCTGTTATAGGGTAGCCCAAACGAGCGGCAAGCGATACGCCATCAATTTCAGCTTTGCTGTCTATATCACTTACTTCATCAAAGTTTTGATAAGCAAGCTCTAAGCTTAAGTACTCGTTAAATTGTGCACCAACGTAACCCTTAATCATTTGTGCATCGTCGTCAAAGTCAGTGTCGTTGTCACTGTCTTCAAATTCAAAAGAATATTGACCGTAACCGATACCAGTATAAATACGTGGAGAATCGAAATCAGAAATGTCAGCGTGTGCTGCAGAGTTAAAACCCAGTGTTGCTAGTGCAATAGCTGAAAGAGAAAGTGTTTTAATCATTGAATAGCTCCTTTACAAAAAATAATCAAATGCTTGATTTCATTAATCAAACTTCAATTATCTACTTGCAGCGAGCGTGCCAATATTAAAATGAATTAAAAACACGCCTTAATTAATTCTTTTGTATTGGTTTTTACGGTATTTAGCGTGTTTTATAATCAAAGTGAACTTTTGTGTAATTGAGTACTCTAAAATAAGTTGTATGTTTTACAAAGTATAATGAGTTTTTTACATAGCCTGAATTATTTAAACTAGTAATTACACTGTATGAAGCAAGTTTTCTGTTTCAATTGCTATTTCTTTCATTTTTATAGCGTAATTTTCTAATTTAATATCTTCTTCTGTTACAGCTTTAAACGAAGGCACTTCTATAGGGTAGCCCGTTTCATCCATTGCAATAAAGCTGATAACACAATGATTTGTTTCAACCATATTTTGTGTTTTTGGATCGCCACAACGCACTTGTATAAATATTTGCATGCTACTTCTACCCGTATGGGCAATTTTAGCTTCTACTTCGACTATTTGACCCACTAAAATTGGGCGTCTAAATTTAACACCCGCAACCGAAACCGTTACGCAGTAGTGACCACTCCAACCCGCAGCACATGCATAGCCTGCTTGGTCAATCCATTTCATGACGGCCCCACCATGAACTTTACCACCAAAATTAACATCGGTAGGCTCTGCTAAAAAACGAAAAACAACTTTTGACGACGGCATAGATAACACTCTTATTATTAAAACTACTATTAGCATAACGTAAAAAAGGGGCCGAAGCCCCTGCAATTTAGGATATGTTTATAATTTATATGTAAAAAAAGTGACTATATGTGTATATAACGCATAATTTAGTTACATATTTGGGTAGTTTGGCCCACCAGCACCTTCTGGAGTTACCCAGGTAATGTTTTGGCTTGGGTCTTTAATATCGCAGGTTTTACAATGCACACAGTTTTGAGCGTTAATAACAAACTCTTTATTGCCTGCTATTTCTTGTACTTCGTAAACGCCAGCAGGGCAATAACGCTGTGCAGGTTCATCAAATTTCACTAGGTTCACGTTAATAGGAATTGACGCATCTTTGAGCTTTAAATGACACGGCTGTGATTCTTCGTGGTTAGTATTTGATAAAAACACACTTGAGAGTTTATCAAAGCTAAGGTGTCCATCTGGCTTTGGGTACGCTATTTTGTCAGCGGCGTTAGCATCAACAAGGGTAGAGTGATCGGGCGTATTATCTTTAAATGTAAACGGTAAACCGCCATTGAAAATATTTTGATCAAGCGTGTTATACGCACCACCTACAAACTTACCGAGCTTGTGCATTGCAGGGCCAAAGTTACGAGATTGATATAACTCTTTATATGCCCACGATTGCTCAAACGCAGTTTGATAATGAGTTAAATCGGTATTTGCCAACTCATTTTGCAATGCTTCAAAAATAACTTCAGCGGCAACCATTCCCGATTTCATTGCAGTGTGATTACCTTTAATTTTTGCAAAATTAAGTGTGCCTGCATCGCACCCTACAAGTAAGCCACCTGCAAAATGCATTTTTGGTAATGAATGTAAACCGCCCTTAGCAATAGCACGCGCACCGTAAGCAATGCGTTCTGCGCCTTCAAGTACGTTTTTAAATACTGGATGGTGCTTCATTCGCTGAAACTCATCGAACGGGCTTAAATGTGGGTTTGAGTAATTTAAGTCAACAATTAAACCTACAACGACTTGGTTGTTTTCACTGTGATACATGAATGCACCACCATTAGTATCGCCGCTAAGTGGCCAACCTGTACCATGAACAACTTTGCCAAGCTCATGCTTACTTTCATCAATTTGCCAAATTTCTTTAAAGCCTAAACCGTAATGCTGCGGCGATGAATCTGCATCAAGTGCAAACTCATTAATTAGCTGCTTACCTAAGTGACCTCGGCAGCCTTCTGCAAATATAGTGTATTTTGCACGAAGCTCCATGCCAGGCATGTAACCGTCTTTTTCATTACCGTCTTTGTCGACACCCATATCACCAGTAATAATGCCTTTTACTGCTTTATCTTCAATTATTAAAGAGTGAGCACTAAACCCTGGAAAAATCTCTACGCCTAAGCTTTCAGCTTGCTCAGCAAGCCATCGACATACATTACCCATAGATACAATGTAGTTACCGTCATTATGAAATGTTTTTGGCGTAGCAAAGTGGGGGATTGATGTCGCTTTTTGCTCGTTATTAAACCAATAAATTTCATCGTTAGTTACTTTGGTTGTAACCGGTGCGCCAAGCTCTTGCCAATTTGGTAGTAGCTCATCCAAAGCTTTGGTTTCAAAAACAGCACCAGAGAGTACATGTGCGCCTACTTCGGAACCTTTTTCGACTACGCAAATCATGCACTCTTGTTGTTTTTCTTGTGCTAATTGCGCGAGTTTAATTGCACTTGAAAGCCCCGCAGGGCCAGCGCCAACAATTACTACATCAAATTCCATGGTTTCACGTTCGACCATAATAACCTCTTTATCTATGACGGACTTATTCGAATGTTTACTACGCATTTAAATAAGGTGTACAGCCTATTTTTAACCTTGCAAATTAAACGTTACAGACTGTGAATAGTTAAAGGTTATTTTAGGTTGACGTTTACGTCAACAGGAAGTAGTCTAATTTCATAAAATAAATAGGTTGACGTGCACGTTACCTTGTAGGTTTAAATAATTATGGAGTTCCTATGAAAGTTCTCGTACCAATAAAAAGAGTGATTGATTACAACGTAAAAGCACGCGTTAAAAGTGATAACAGCGACGTTGATTTAACCAACGTTAAAATGGCAATGAACCCGTTTTGTGAAATTGCTATAGAAGAAGCCATTCGCCTTAAAGAAGCCGGTACAGCCAATGAAGTTGTTGCTGTTACTATTGGTCCTAAAGCATCGCAAGAGCAATTACGCACAGCATTAGCACTGGGTGCCGACAAAGCCATTCACATCGAAACCGATGAAAAGCTCGAGTCACTCCATATTGCAAAGCTACTCGCTAAAATTGTAGAGCAAGAATCTCCTGAGCTTGTAATTTTAGGTAAACAGTCAATCGATTCAGATAATAACCAGACAGGTCAAATGCTAGCGGCTTTAACTAAACGTGGGCAGGGTACATTTGCATCCAAGGTTGTTATTGAAAATGGCAAAGTAAACGTGACCCGCGAAGTTGATGGGGGCCTGCAAACGGTAGCACTTAATTTACCGGCGGTTGTTACAACTGATTTACGCTTAAACGAGCCTCGTTACGCATCACTGCCAAATATTATGAAAGCCAAACGTAAGCCGCTTGAAGTAATAGCAGCTGATTCGCTTGGTGTTGATTTAACACCGCGTATTCAATTAATAAGTGTAGAAGAGCCAGCTAAACGTACCGCAGGAATTATTGTTGAAGACGTTGCACAGCTTGTAGAAAAATTAAAAACAGAGGCAAAGGTGATTTAAATGAAAACACTCGTAATTGCAGAGCACGACAACGGTGCCTTAAAACCAGAAACCTCAAAAACTATTAACGCTGCAGTAAAAATAGGTTTTCCTGTTGATGTACTTATTGCAGGTAACAGCCTAAGCGCAATGAGCTCACAAGTGGCCAGCATTGATGGCGTAGCTAATGTTTTAGTTGCCGATAATAGCGTTTATGAACATCAGTTAGCTGAGAGCATGACCGATTTAGTTTTATCGCTTAGCGACATCTACAGCCACATTGTTGCAAGTGCTACTACAACAGGCAAAAACTTTATGCCACGTGTTGCTGCGTTATTAGATGTTGCGCAAATTTCTGAAATTATCGCAGTAGTGGACGCCGATACATTTAAACGTCCAATTTATGCAGGTAATGCAATCGCAACAGTTAAATCACTCGACAGTAAAAAAGTAATTACCGTACGTGCTAGTAGCTTTGATTTACAAGGCGAGCAATCAGCAGCGGCTATAACAAGCATTGATACAGTGTCTGATTCGCAATTAAGTAGCTTTGTAAGTGTTGAACAAACAGAGTCTGAACGCCCTGAACTTACGGCTG
>NZ_AUTP01000088.1:0-2619 GCF_000498075.1 Pseudoalteromonas sp. TAB23 | reverse complement strand
CTTGTGCTGCCTCAGCGCAAGGTGAGGTTGTATCTCCAGTTAACTACAACTCTCCTGGTCAAGTTGTTATCGCAGGCCACAAAGCGGCAGTAGATAGAGCATCGCAAGCATGTAAAGATGCCGGTGCTAAACGTGCATTACCACTTTCTGTTAGCGTACCTTCACATTGTGAGTTAATGAAGCCAGCAGCTGACAAGCTAGCAGCAGACTTAGCCGCTTTAACATTTAATACACCTAAGTGTGATGTAATTAATAATGTTGATGTAAAAGCTGAAACGTTAGCTGATGCAATTAAAGACGCACTAGTACGTCAGCTATACAGCCCAGTTCGCTGGACAGAAACAGTACAAGCCTTGGTTGCGCAAGATGTAACACAAAGCTACGAATTTGGTCCTGGTAAAGTATTAACAGGACTTGCTAAACGAATTGATAAAGCAATGATCTGTGGCTCAGTAAACGACGCCGCTTCAATTGATGCAGCTAAATAAGAGTATATAAAATGTCTAATTTATTTTCATTAGAGGGCAAAATTGTCCTAATTACTGGCGCCAGCCGTGGTATTGGTAAAGCAATTGCAACAACATTAGTTGCACAAGGTGCAAAAGTTGCAGGTACTGCGACAAGTGAGTCAGGCGCTGCTAAAATCAGTGAATACTTAGGTGACAATGGTAAAGGTTATGCATTAAACGTAACCGATCCTGCATCTATTGAAGCAACACTTGCTGCAATAAAAGCTGATTTAGGCGATATTGACGTACTTGTAAATAACGCAGGTATTACACGCGATAACTTATTAATGCGTATGAAAGAAACTGAGTGGGACGATATTATCGACACTAATTTAAGCTCAGTTTTCCGTTTATCTAAAGCGGTACTTCGTCCAATGATGAAGAAAAAGAAAGGCCGTATTATTAACATTGGCTCAGTAGTGGGTACTATGGGTAATGCAGGTCAAGCTAATTATGCAGCGGCTAAAGCGGGTGTAATTGGTTTTTCTAAGTCACTTGCGCGCGAAGTTGCATCACGTGGTATTACAGTTAACGTAATCGCACCTGGTTTTATTCAAACAGACATGACTGATAATTTAACTGATGAGCAAAAAGCAGCAACACTTGCAAATGTTCCAGCAGGGCGTTTAGGCCAACCAGACGAAATTGCTGCTGCAGTATGTTATTTAGCATCTGACGCGGCTGCGTATGTATCAGGCGAAACTTTGCATGTAAATGGCGCGATGTACATGGTTTAATCGCCATTGTACCTAGATTGCTACTTGATAAAGTTAAGTAAGTTACCTCAAAAACATTGAATTATTTGTGAACTTGCTTTAAACATACTTGAAATCGCTGCGAAAATAAGCGATAAAAGACAAAACACACACTCAGAGGTTTGACCAGACAATTATTTATGGTCAAATCATTGAATCAGAGAATTATGCGGCGTAAACTACGCCGCAATCTGAAAATAACGCATTGGCGTTTTTAATAAAGGAAAGAAGAATGAGCGATATCCAAGAACGCGTAAAGAAAATTATCATTGAACAACTAGGTGTTAAAGAAGAAGAAGTTAAAAATGAATCTTCTTTCGTAGATGACCTAGGTGCAGATTCTCTTGATACTGTTGAACTAGTAATGGCTCTTGAAGAAGAGTTTGATACTGAGATCCCAGATGAAGAAGCTGAGAAGATCACTACAGTACAAACTGCTATCGATTACGTTACAGCACACGCTGAGTAATTAATCGCACGTTAAAGGCAGCATCCGCTGCCTTTAATTTTTTATATCCAAACCACCTCAAAGTTCGTGATTCAAAACTTAAATCTCTATGCTCAATTTTAGCTAAAAATTAATTTTGATTGTGTTATGCGTTTTTAATCTATTTTGGGACTAGCACTTTGAGGTAGCTTGGGTATGATCATCCCCTTGTAAAATATCCCTTATTGGAGGCAAACCGTGGCTAAACGTCGAGTCGTCGTAACTGGCTTAGGAATGTTGACGCCGCTAGGTAATGATGTTCAATCAACCTGGCAAGGCTTATTAGATGGTAAAAGTGGCATTCAAACAATAACGCACTTTGATACATCAAAATTTGGTACTAAATTCGCTGGTTTAATAAATGATTTTGATGCAACTGCATACATGTCAGCGAAAGATACTAAAAAAATGGACTTGTTTATTCAGTACGGCATTGCAGCGGGTGTTCAAGCCTTTAAAGATTCAGGCCTTGAAATCACTGAGCAAAACGCAGCACGCATTGGTGTAGCTGTAGGTTCAGGTATTGGTGGGCTTACGTTAATTGAAGAAAACCACATTAAGCTATTAAATAGTGGTCCGCGCAAGTTATCGCCATTTTATGTGCCGTCTACCATTATTAATATGATCTCAGGTCATTTATCAATGATGCATGGACTTCGTGGTCCAAATATTTCAATTGTAACTGCCTGTACTACTGGTTTGCATAATATTGGCCATGCAGCGCGCATGATTGCCTACGGTGATGCAGATGCAATGGTTGCTGGCGGTGCAGAAAAAGCGTGTACCCCAATTGGTATGGGTGGCTTTAATGCTGCGCGTGCACTTTCAACTCGTAACGACGATCCACAAGCGGCTTCTCGCCCTTGGG
>NZ_AUTP01000087.1:0-15180 GCF_000498075.1 Pseudoalteromonas sp. TAB23 | reverse complement strand
AGTGGCGTAATGGATAATTTAGCTAAAGAGTCTAACTCCGCTGCGGGCGGTGTTTCATTAGTCCTTGCGGTACTTCCAAAAGATGTTTATTCGTTGGCGGGTATAGATAACGCCGACAAAGTTTCAATTATTGTGCATAGCGCTTATGACATTGAACAAGGTCGTTTGCAAAACTTTTCACGCTTACAAACCAGTCGCACAATCGAAGTGGTTAAAGGCGTTAAAAATGAAGCTGTATATGTAGCTAAGTGAGTTTTTATGTTTAATTTATCAAGCAAACATGAAGAAGTTCAAACCAGTTTAAGTACCTTTGAAGAGCTTAAAAAGCTATTGCACGATGCCGTTATCGAAGAGTACGAACAAGAACCAACCGCGCTTTTATCAAGTAATGTTCTCGAAAAAATCTCTGCATTGTGCAGTGAAATTCCACAATTTAATCAATCTTCATTTAATCAATACCAACAAGAGCAGGTTGTTCAGGCTGTATTTGATGAAATTCAGGGTCTGGGTCCTATTGCACAGTTTATGCTGGACGATCAGGTTAGTGATATTTTAATAAACGACACGCAAGATATATGGATTGATAAACAAGGCAAACTACTTTGCACTGCCAGTAAGTTTGATGACGAACGCCATTTACGCCGATTTGTTGATCGCTTACTTGATGGCTGTGGTCGACAAGTCAATGCGCTTATGCCAATTGTTGATGGCAAACTAAAAGATGGTAGCCGTGTTCATATTATTGTACCGCCTGCGTGTACCAGCGCCGCGATTGTATCGATTCGTAAGTTTAATCATAAAAAAATAAACGATGACTTTTTAGTTAATAATCATTTTTTAGATAAAAACATCTTATTGTTTTTAAAAAGTGCAGTTAAAACAGGCGTTAATATTTTAGTGTGTGGCAATGCGGGGGCTGGTAAAACGTCATTATTAAACGTACTTGCCAACTCAATTAATCCAAATGAACGTGTTGTAACCATTGAAGAAAGCGCTGAGCTTAATTTGCATCACAACCATGTTGTGCAATTGGAAGCCCACGACACAAACAGCGATGGTAAAGGTGCAGTAAGCCTAAGAGATTTAGTAAAAGCAGCCCTTAGAATGCGCGCAGATAGAATACTTGTTGGAGAGGTACGCTCTGGCGAAGTAATCGATATGCTCCAAGCAATGAACTGTGGTCACCAAGGTTCGATGACGACCATACATGCTAACAGCGCAAATGATGCCGTTATTCGTTTATCTACCTTAGTGCAATTACACAATGCACAACTGAGCGATACCCATACAAGTTCGCTAATCGCGTCGAGTATTCAACTTATAGTGCATGTTTCTCGCTCAACTAATGGCACCCGAACTCTAAAAAGTATTGGTGAAATTAAGCGTGTTAATGGCGGCGCACATTTTAGCCCGCTATATAGTATTAACGAAGCAGAGCCTGTACAAAGTGAGTTAATAAATACCTCGAGTGTTATTGAGTTTATGAAAGGCCAAGGGGCAAATGCACAAGAATTAAAAGCATTACTGCACAATAACCCGGAGGCTAACAATGACTAAACTTGATTATTTATTAGCTATAGCGGCGGTTATAACCTTTGTACTTGCAACTAGTGTGTTGGTTTCTTTGTATGCTAAAAATAAAAGCAGCCAAGGCACTAAAAAAGTAGATATTTTAGAAGAAAAAGACGTCCTTACTTTGTCACTACGAGTGCTAGGCTTAAACATAAGTAACGCCTGGTTTATAAGCATGGCGTGCTCGCTCTCTAGTAGCTCATGGTTTTTAGCTAAATTATATTACCCAGAGGCATCAACCAGCGCGTTTATTATTTCAATCGTGGTTTTTGTAACCTGTTTTATAACTGTGATTGACTTGGCTCATTATAAATTAGCAAAATTTGAGCATCATTTTTTAGAATTTATTGAAACCGTACAATCGTGTTTAAGCACAGGGTTATCGCTACAGCAATCAATGCAGTTTGCTGATGAACATGCAGACCCATATATAAAAAAACAAAGCACCTTACTAATACAACGCATGAGCATGGGTAGTGATGCCGAAACGTCGTTTGCCCCTTTAATTGAAAGATACAACTGCGAAACCGTAAGATTGTTTGCTCATAGCATCATTACACATACACAAAGCCAGTGTGATTTAACCGATATGCTAAAAAGCGTATGCAACATGATGTCGCTTCGGACCCTCGACCGCCAACAGCTAAAAGCTAAGCTTTCGGGTACTAAGTACGCTGCTGTATTTAGTGGTTTTTTACCTTACGCACTAATTCCTTTATTTAGCTATACCGATCCAACCTGGTTTGAACCATTATTAAACGATCCTAATGGGATTGCATTTATAACGGTTGCGCTTCTTTGTCAGCTATTTGGTTTTTTATGGCTACGCCTTAGCTTAAGGGTAACATTATGATTGATATACTTTTACTTATCGGACTTTTAGTAAGTATGGGCTCATTTATCCATATTCATAGGCAATCTCTTAAAGTCGAATTAGATAAACCCGATACTAAAAACATTAATTGGTATCCGCTAATCATCATCTCTAAACGTCAACTAAGACAAGCAGGGATTCAAATTAATAAAATATTAATAAGCCTGTACTGCTTCAAAGTGGCTGCTACTTTTAGTGCATTTACGGTTATAGAACTAACAGGTTATGAGCTGAGCCAATCGATTAAATTATTACTGTGTTTTATGTGTTTTTTTGCACCCGAATGCTGGTTTTTATTACGTAAAAATCAACGTAAAACCGTTATAAATAATAGCTTAGAGTTTTTTTTACGGGTGTTACTGGTTTACATGCGCGCTGGATTTTCACTAGAGCGCTCATTTGCACTGGCGGTTGATCATGGATTAAGTCAAAAACACCCATTATACAAAGAGCTAAAGTTATTTTTATTCGAACTAAGCGCAGGTAAAGATCGTGAATTTGCATTTAATTCACTTTTTGAACGAACTGGCGTATTAGGAATTAAAAAACTCGCCAACTTAATGTTAATAGGGTCAAAACTTGGTACGCCACTTATCCAAGCAGTAGAGGCTCAACTTGAAGGCCTAGCTCTAAAAAAGAACATTTTACTCGCTAAAAAAGTAAACAAAAAAGCGATGCACACAACCTTTCCCATTATCTTAATTTGTTTTCCGATGTTTTTGGTATTGGTGTTTTTTCCCGCAGCATTACAAGTAATGAACGTACTTAAAATGCTTGTAGAAGTGTTATAGGAGCCTGATATGAAAAAGCATTATCAACAAGGGTACATACTTACTATTGAGCTTATATTAATTATAACTATTTTAATTATTGGCTCAATTGGTGGGGTGATTTTAGTAAGGGATGCCCTTATTAAGCGCCACCAAACTAAGGTAGATAATCAAATTACTGTAGTTGATGCTAATAATAGACCACTCGGTATTGCAGTAAGTTTTGATGAGCATCAAGCACCACTCATTTTTTATACAGACCGTGGAGCAAACAACACGTACAGGGCATTAATAGGCATAAGAGATGATAGGTTTACCTCGCGAGAAGCTGTTTATTACGATGCTCCAAATTGCCAAGGTAACCCGTGTTTAAAGGGCTTAAGCGATGAAGCAACCGACAGCCAAGGTGTCAGCAAGTTAAATAATACCGGTAATGTAAGTTATATAAATGCGCTGCAGCAAGGTCCAAATTATGCAATAGGGCAGTTAGGTAACACCGTTATTGGTCAGTTATTAAAAAGTACGCCACAACAATGCCCTGCTAATAGTGAACAAATTCTATCTCGTTATGTATCGCAAAAAGTAGTAACAGGCTCACCTTGTGAAAGCTTTGAAATAGATAAACAACCGGCCGACAGCAGTTGTTTAGTTGGAGTAACAGCTTTAGGAAATCCACTTTTAGGTACAAGCGATCAAGGTTTATCGCAATCGTGTGATACATGCCAAACAGGGTACGAATCGCAAGGTGACATACTTGATTTATATTTACCTCAGGTAGAACCGCTTTTAAATACAGCCCTTAATGCGCTTTCATTAGTAGGTATAGGCACAAACGTTGATATAGAGCTTGGTACAATATGCTGCCCAGAAGGTACACGCTTAGAAGAAGATGAAAACATTGTAGAGACACTCGTCTTCACTATTTTACAAACTACATTTGAGCTGGTCGGGATCGATTTAGTAAATAACCTTATCATTAGTGAAACACTGAGCTTAATAGGAATTGAGCCAGGCATTACATATTGCAAAACATCACTTAATTTAGTTAATGCAGAACAAGTAATTAATATCACCACAGGCGAACCTGCACTTAGTAGCTTAACACCACCATTTAAAGTTTTACTGCCCGTACATAGCGGCCAAAACAGTACAACGTGGATACATACTCCCCCAAAAGGGGAAGGAGAACGTCAATGAACGCCTCAAATATATTTACCTCACATGCTAATTTAGCAGATACACCAACTGATGAAATATCAACAGAAATTAAAGAAACGCTAACGCTACTAAAACAGTTTTATGACGTTGCAATTGTTAAATTTATCGATTTTAGAGAAGTTTATTCAGAGCAGTTAATAACCTGCAGCGATAAAGAAAGCGTCGAAAATGAGTTATTAAGCTATCAAAAACGCTGCACACAAGAAAAACTATATTTATTTGAAGATACTTTTTTTGATGATGTATCAAACAACACTCACAAATTAATTCGTTTTTATGCACAATATCCAATTTATAGTGTCACTAATAAATTGATAGGCGTAGTGCTGATGGCCGATTTAGCACCTAAAACATTAATAGGTTCACAAAAAGATCAGTTTATTTCATTTGCTCAATTATTGCAGACACAGTTAAATAAAAATTCAGATTCAGTAAGTAATCAAAGTACTAATCCTGAGAAAAAGAATTATGGGGAAAAGTATATTCATGTATTTAGTTTAGCGCCCGTCGCATTCTTAATTGCATTAGTATTATGCTCATTCACTGCATTACTTCTTTATACTATAGAAAAAAAGGAGCTGCAAAGTAATTACAATGAACAAACTCAGCAATTACGTAAAACGTTATTTAATGCTTTAGAGCGATTTGATAATCAAGGATTATATATATCGCAAAAAGATTTAGTTATCGCAGGTTTTTTACAAAGCCAAAATAGCTATACAAAAGAACAACTTAATAATTTAGTGCAGAGTCAGGTTTCACAAAGTTTAACTTATAAAGGGTATGTTGTGTTTGATTCTGAGTATAACCAGCTTGCACTTTGGTCAAAAAATAATTTTGATTTAGCCGCGTATGGGTTTACAAACTGGTTAGAAAAATTCAATAAAAGAGCGAACAAACAAGCAGTAGAAGTATTTACGGTTGCTGATACGGCTTTCTTAATTTCTGAAATAAAAATAAAACAAGGCTCTATTTATACACTTACAGCATTTGATTTAAGTAAGTTTTTAAAAGCCGTTATTGGCAAATTAAACACTGAAAATTATAACGTTTTTATAGCAACACCACAGTTTACTTTAGGAAAACAAGGAGAAGTAAACCCGAGTATAATTAAAAATAGTATTAGCGCTTTAAGCAGTCGTTTTCCACCTACTTGGCGCTTGCATGTGCAACCAATGAATAAAATAGTACGACCACAAATAACTAAATACAGTTTAATTAGATTAGGACTGATCGCCTTTTGTGTATTCGCGTTTGTGTATTATTTTTTACGTTTGCCAAGGCGTTTACACAGTGAAATAAAACAAAAAAATCAGTTAATACTCAATAGAGAGGAGCTTTTTTCAATTTCTCTGGATGCACTGCCGCATGGGTTTGCTATTTTTAATAGCCACGAATTTCCTGTGATTACCAACAATGCTTTTAATCTTTTATTTGCACAGGTGAATAAACAAAACAGTCAGCTATCGTATAGCCAGCTGATAAGTATTGCGCAGCAGCATAATATTATAAATCATTACCATGAACATCATAAGCTTGATGATGATCGTAACCAATTAATAGATATAGGTTTTACAGACGGGAAGTGGATAACTGTATTACAAAGACATACAGATTTTAATGGTTTTGTTTGCTACTTTAGAGATGATACAGAGGCACATCAAAAAGAATGTTTACTCGCTGATGTTCTCGAAAAATCAAAACAGACAAATCAATTAAAAGAAAAATTTGTTACAAGGCTTAGCCGTCAGTTGAAAACGCCTTTATCATCTTTAAAGTCATTAATTGAAATATCTAAAGATCCAATAAGCTTTAACGAATTTAAAAACAATGTGGGGAATATTTCTGATGTGTGCGACCAGCTTGAAAGTGTGATTCAACAGCTCGTAAATATAAATAAATCAGAGATAGGTAAGTTAAAGCTTCAGGCCAAAAACGTAAACCTAAATCAAATGATCAATAATAATATATCGATTTTAGCTAAAGAGGCTGAAAATAAAAGAATCGTTCTTAAAAATAATATTACGCCTGAATTAACTGTCGCAAGCGATGAAAAGTTAATTTCTCAATTGGTTATTCAGTTAGTGACTGAGGTTTTGGATTCATCAAATAATACAACGCTTTCAATTAACGCTCAGATTAAAAATGAAAGTAAACGTAATTACTTACACCTCGATTTTTCATTAAGTAATTTGATCGACAGTAGTAACTTTATAACTGAGCTTAAAAGTATATCGGGTGATGATATAACGCGCTTTATAGATGATAAAGACGTGTCATTAGAGTTAAAGTTTTTTATTTCAATATTTAAGATGTTAGGTGGTAAAGCGATAACTATAAGTAGTAACGCGAATAAATCAACGATATCACTTTCTATGTTGGTAAACATAGCAACCAAACAAGGTAAAGGCAACGAGCAAGAAGTACCAAGTAGCTCATTAACAAATACTGATTTAGTAAAAGCTAGTTTAGTAACTAACAAACACCAAAACACGCTATTACTGGTTGATGACGATCCTCTTGTTGAGATTGTAATTAGAGCAATGCTAAAAAATGAAAATATTAAAATAGATTACGCGCGCAGTGCAATAGAAGCAATGTTGATGGTATCGCAAAACAGTTACGACATTATTTTAATGGACATAGTAATGCCAGAATTGTCGGGAACTGACGCGATGTTAAAAATTAAAAAACACAGTGACAATTTGAAAACTAAAATAATTGCGCATACATCGACACCCGATACAGATTCAAAATACGTTAACCAGGGCTTTGATGACATGCTATTAAAACCAGTAAAACAAGGTGTATTAATAAACCAAATAACACGCATTTTAAAAGATAAGTCGTTATAAGTTAGCGTATATTACTGGAACAGTAATGAGGTAAAAAATGAAAAACACTATTGAAAATATGACTGAAGTTATCGAGTTTAAAGTAACGCCAATAAATAAAACTAAACGACTGCTTTTAGTAGATGATGACTTGCTAATAGAAATAGTAATTAGGAAAATGCTTAACGAAGAAAATATTTTAATAGATTTTGCATCAAGTGCTATAGAGGCACTACTTATGGTTTCTCAAAATATTTACGATATTATTTTAATGGATATAGTAATGCCGCAATTTACAGGTACCGACGCAATGCTAAAAATAAGAAAGCATGCTGACGCATCAGCAACAAAAATTATCGCTCATACATTTAGTGAAAACGAAAATAGTGATAACAAGTATGTGAAGCTTGGGTTTAACGGTCTGTTATTGAAGCCAGTTAAGCAAAGTGTATTAATAGAAAATATTAGATCTTTCTTGGAATGATAAATAGAAACAGTAGGGCGGTTAACTATTTTTTATTTATAGCTTACTAAAAAATTAAATTATAACTTTTGAAAGCACTAATATTTATTAGTGCTTTTGTGTATATGAACCTTTAATTTATTTAAATTTGTAAAAGTCCTTTAATAAGAATAATTACTTCAAATTATTCCTTCAAAGTATTACAAACTTCGCTTTTGTAATTGTTGCATGTATACGAGTCATCGTTTCACACTTCTTAAAGCGGTTTGATAAACACAATTGTTAAACGCTGTAATATTATAAAGTCAGTAAATTTATTTAGCCTAGAGCCCACGTATCGCAAGGGTTTAACTTTTAAAACATTAAGATTTTTTAATAACTAATAAATACTCATCTTGGGACGGAATTTGCTTTATAAGGTTATATTCCAATTTTATAGTTCACGAAATATTATAATTTTTAAAGTTAAAGAGGCAAAATTATGAACAAGACACAGTACGTTACAGTAGAAGGTTATCAAATTGCTTATCAAGAAATGGGACAAGGAACACCTTTATTATTGATACACGGAATACCAACCAATAAATTTTTATGGCGAAATGTGATGCCAAAACTTGCATCAAAATATCGAGTAATAGCGCCTGATTTACTAAACTTTGGTGAATCTGATATGCCAATTAACACCGATGTATCTATAAATGCGCAATGTAGAATAATGTGTAAGTTTATGGAAGAACTCGGTATTTCTAAAGTTAATATTGCTGCACATGATATTGGTGGTGGTGTTGCTCAATTAATGGCTGTAAATCATCCGGATAAAGTAAACGGGTTGGTTTTAATTGATAGTGTATGTTTTGATTCTTGGCCAATACCAGAATTTGAACCTTTGCTAGAACCAGGTGTAGAAGAAAAAACAACTGTAGCCGAATTTGCTGATACATTAAGAGATTTCATGCCCAAAGGCGTTTACGACTCGAGCGTAATGACTGAAGAGTTGATGAAAATATACTTAGCACCATGGAGTAATGAAAAAGGAAAAGCCGCTTTATTTAGTAACATGCGCAGGCTTAATAAAGAATATACCGAAGCTATTACAGGCGATCTTAAAAGCTTACCTCATGAAACACTCATAATATGGGGTAAAGAAGACAAATTTCAAAAGCCAAAGTATGCGCCAATGTTAGAAGAAGCAATTCCAAATTCATCATTGATTTGGATAGATAAAGCCGCTCATTGGGTTATTGATGAACATCCAGATAAAGTGTCTGAGCTTATTAGTGAATTTATGAATGATAAAACATTCTAGTGAATTACTAGGTTTATTAAAAAGCTATTTGTTTCAATACGTTAAGTTTGATTGGGTAAAGTAGCGAATAGGCAATCATTGTAATACCGCTTGATTATATTAATAACCAAGCGGTATTTTTATATGTTCAAGAAGCTAATACCGTAAATGGGTAAGGCACTAACTATTAAGATAAGTAGGTTAATGCTTATTAAATAGTCAAAATATCGCGTTTATACGTTAATTAATGAAGGTGAGTAACTTGGTTATGTATTTATTTATGCTATTTAACATAATATAAATTATAGGTAGTTAATGTGTGTATAGAAAGAGCGCTTAAAAGCACCCTCACTATGTCCAATACTAGACGATATCGGACATTAAGTGGTTTTATTACAATAACAGGTATTACTAATACAGATACTTTATTTATCAATTTGTTTAATCAATACTTAATAAACGCTCAGCTGTATATTCGTTAGTAATTAATCCACTGATCATGTTTGACCTTACTGCGCCCAAAATGGCTAACACTTTTTCTTCACCAGCAGCTATCGCATAAATCTGTTTGTTAGCATTTGTTTTTAATGGCGTACTTGCTACACGCTGATTAACTGTACAATCTAAAAGCTTACCGTTTTTATCAAACACCCAACTAATCATTTCACCAACGGCACCAAGATCTTGTAACTCTTTAAGTTCTTGCGCATCAATAAAACCATCTATATGTAATGGCGACTTTTCACCTAAGCTACCAATACCCACAAATGTTACATCGGCATCTTTAGCGAGTTTTAAATTACCGGTAATATTTTGTTGTGCATGTAACTGTTCTTTTTCTTCAATACTTCTTGGTAAAACTGGCAATGGCATTGGGTAATGTTTTGCATTGGTGTGTTCGGCCATTCTTACTACAACATCATAAGGTGAAGCCGATCCATCCAAAGCCATATTACCTAGCATTGCTACAATTTTATGTTGCGGACAATCAACAGTTCTTAGCTCATCTACACATGAACGTAAAACTCGACCGGTTCCCATAGCAAGTACTTTGGGTTGTTCTGATTTTAAATGACGTTCTATTTCAGCCGCGCCAGCTTGAGCCAAACCAAGCGTAGACGATGGTTCAGACGGATCGCTCGGTACAACTTCACACGAATCTAACCCAAAACGGCTTTTTAATTTTTCGGCCAAGTCCATACATTTAGCAATCGGGTGGTCAAGTCTAACTTTAATTAGACCTTGCCTCACAGATAATGCGACCATTCTTTGTGCAGATTGACGAGATATATTTAGCTTTTTAGCAATTTCATCTTGTGTGTTACCGCCAACATAATATAACCACCCTGCTCTGGCTGCATCATCTAGCTTTCTAATTTCTGTATTTGATAGCTTTACCACGTAAACCTCTTAAAATAGAAGGAAAACTAAATCCTTATTTTCATTACATAATTTTAATTATATGTGCTGCTATATAAATTATTTTATTAATTTTGGAATATCTATTTATCAATAACGTTTTTGTTATTTATAATTGTAAATATACCATTCCTTAATAAAAAATACCTAGGTTTCATAGGATTATGTAATTAGAATTTAGTTAATAGCACCTTTATAAAGGTGCTATTTAAGGTAATTAAAAATTGGCTTTAGCGAATAGTTAAACCGTTATTATCAAACTTTAATACTTTATCTGCCGGTGCGCTTAGGTAAATACTGTCGCCATATTTTAATGGGCAATCACCATCCGCTTTTACTGTTACGGTACCTTTGCCTTCAATATTTATATGTAAAAAGCTCTCCGATCCTAAATGCTCAATTACACCTACAGTTCCAGCCCAAGTACCTTGCTCAGTAGAGAGTGTTATATGCTCTGGTCGTATACCAATACAGCTAACATTCGCATCTTCATTTTGTGGAGCATCTATAAAATTCATTTTTGGCGAACCTATAAAACCAGCTACAAATTTGTTTACAGGGTTTTTATAAAGCTCTAAAGGTGTGCCTACTTGTTCAATAATACCGGCATTAAATACCGCGATTCTATCTGCCATTGTCATGGCTTCAACCTGATCGTGTGTAACATAAATCATTGTTGTAGCTAAACTTTTATGTAATTCAGATATTTCTAAACGCATATTTACACGTAGTGACGCATCAAGATTTGAAAGTGGTTCGTCAAATAAAAATGCCGAAGGCTGACGTACAATTGCGCGCCCTATCGCTACACGCTGGCGCTGACCGCCCGACAATTGCCCAGGCTTTCGGTCTAAATAATCGGTCAAATTAAGTATTTTAGCGGCATTAGCAATTTTACTTTCGATTTCTGCAGGGCTAACCTTGGCTCTTTTTAAAGGAAAAGCAATATTGTTACGCACTGTCATATGCGGATATAACGCATAGGATTGAAACACCATTGCTAAGCCTCTTTTTGCAGGCGGTGTTTTTGTAGCGTCAATGCCGTCAATTTCTATATTACCACTGGTGGTATCTTCAAGACCTGCGATCATACGTAATAATGTAGATTTACCACAGCCCGACGGACCGACAAAAACGATGAACTCACCGTCTTTAATTTCTAAGTCGAGCGGTTTAATTACGTTTACTTCATCAAAGTTTTTAGTGACTTGTTTTAGTGTGATGCTGCCCATGTGTATTCTCCTATTTTACTGCGCCGAAACTTAATCCACGCACTAATTGTTTTTGACTAAACCAACCAAGTATTAAAATTGGCACAATGGCCATGGCAGATGCTGCCGATAACTTAGCGTAAAATAACCCCTCAGGGCTTGAGTAACTGGCAATAAATGCCGTTAAAGGTGCAGCATTTGCAGCGGTTAAAATAAGTGTCCAAAACGCTTCGTTCCACGATAAAATAACATTTAGCAATAACGTTGAGGCTATACCAGGTAAGGCTATTGGCAATAAAACATGAAATATTTCTTCACCAATTGTTGCACCATCCATACGAGAAGCTTCAAGTATTTCGTTTGGTATTTCTCTAAAGTAGGTGTAAAGCATCCATACCATTATTGGTAAATTAATTAGTGTCATTACAATTACTAAACCTAACTTTGTATCAAGTAACGTAAAGTCACGAAACAATAAATAAATAGGAATAAGTACGCCTACTGGCGGTAACATTTTGGTTGAAAGCATCCACATTAATAAGTGCTTTGTTTTTTTAGTTTGTACAAAAGCCATAGACCATGCAGCAGGTACCGCAATTAATAACCCCAGTAAACTTGAACCTAGCGATATAACCACAGAGTTCCAAAAATGGGTAAAGTAAGGCGAACGTGAAAGTACATCGCGGTAGTTTTCGAGTGTCCAATCGAATGCATATAAGCTTGGGCTTGCCGATATTGCTTCAGCTTCCGTTTTAAAGCTGGTGATTAACGTCCATAAAATTGGAAAGAAAATCATGCCGCTTATTGTCCATGCAGCAATGGTATAAATTAGTTTGGAACGACGGCTATCTTTTATAGTCATAATTAACCCTCCAAGTTTTTGCCAATTAAGCGCATTAAAAATATAGCGACTATATTTGCAATAATAACTGCAACTATGCCCCCTGCCGAACCGCCGCCTACATCAAACTGAAGTAGCGATTGCGTGTAAATTAAGTACGTTATATTGGTTGACGAATAACCAGGACCGCCACTAGTTGTGACTAATATTTCAGCAAAAATTGACAGTAAAAATATAGTTTCGATTAATATAACCGCAGTTACAGCGCGCGATAAGTGCGGTAAAACGATGTGAAAAAACTTACTAAATGGGCCAGCTCCGTCCAAATCAGCCGCTTCTAATTGCTCACGGTCGAGTGATTGTATTGCTGTTAGCAGTATTAAAGCTGCAAACGGTAACCACTGCCAAGACACAATTATGATGATTGAAAATAACGGCATTTGAGCAAAAAAGTCGATAGGTTCAAAGCCAAGCCAAATCGCGAAATGTGCAAATAAGCCATTAACTGGGTTCATTAACATGTTTTTCCATACCAATGCCGACACAGTTGGCATTACAAAAAATGGGGCTAGTACCATAATGCGAACGTAATTTCGTCCCCATATTGCTTGATCTAGTAAAATAGCTAAGCCAATACCACCACAAATAGTGATAAGTAAAACCCCAGTTACTAGGTAAAGCGTGTTAAAAAATGATTCAAAAAAAGCCGGATCAGTTAGGAAAAATTCATAGTTTAAAAAGCCTACAAACTCTTTATCCCCTGGAACGAGTAAGTTGTAATCAATAAATGAAAAATACAGTGTCATACACAGCGGAACTATCATCCAAGCAAGTAATAAAATTACACTAGGAAGAAGCATAAACCGAGCAAGCGTGCGCGAGTTAGTTGTTGCCATAAAGGTGACCTTAAAAAAGCCAATTCTATTTACTTGTTAACTATCAAGTGAAAATCAGAAACCCTTGATAGCGTTTATAACTAACAAGTAAACAGAATTGACATAAAATATTGGGTAAGTTTGAGTACTTACCCGCCCATTACATGCTATTTTGGATAGCGAGCTTTACGCATTGTTCGCTCAACAAGGTGCTGAGACGTACTAAGCGCTTGCTTAACGGTCATTTGGCCAGTTAATGCTGCTGAAAATTGTTGCCCAACAGCTGTACCAATTCCTTGAAACTCAGGAATAGCAACAAACTGAATACCTACATAAGGCACCGGTTTAACGGTTGGATTTTTAGGATCTGCAGATTGAATAGAATCTAAGGTAATTTGTGCAAACGGTGCTGCGTCCATGTACTTTTGATTACTGTAAAGTGATTTACGTGTACCTGGCGGTACTTTTGCCCAACCTTTTTTGTCGGCTACAAGTTGAGTGTATTCTTTAGATGTTGCCCAGCTAATAAATTTCATTGCGGCATCTGGTTTTTTGCTGCTTGCCGGCACGGCTAAAGTCCAAGACCATAACCAGTTACCGCGTTTACCTAGACCGTTATCTGGCGCAAGTGCAAACCCTACTTTATCGGCAACTTCTGAGTCTTTTTTGTTGGTAACAAATGCGCCTGCAACGGTTGCATCAATCCAAATACCACATTTTCCGGTTTGAAAGAGTGCAAGGTTTTCGTTAAAACCGTTTGCAGATGAACCAGCAGGACCAGATTCTTTCATCACATCTACATAATACTGAAGGGTATTTTCCCACTCTGGGGTATTAAACTGTGGCTTCCAGTTTTCATCAAACCAACGAGCACCAAACGAATTAGCCATTGATGTAATAAGCGCAACGTTTTCGCCCCAACCTGCTTTACCACGTAGACAAAGGCCATAAACACCTTCTTTTTTATTGGTCATCGCTTTAGCAGCTTTGCGTATAAAGTCCCATGTTGGGGCTTTAGGCATTGTCAGCCCCGCTTTTTCCATTAAATCAGTGCGGTACATAACCATTGAACTTTCACCATAAAATGGTGCAGCATAAAGCTTGTCGTTAATCGTTAAACCACTTCGAATTGCTGGGATTAAATCGTCTAAATCGTAGTTTTCACCTAAATTATCTAACTCTTTTAACCAATTTTGTTTGCCCCAAATTGGTACTTCATAAGTACCTATGGTCATAACATCGTATTGTCCGCCTTTTGTTGCTACATCGGTAGTGACACGTTGGCGAAGAATGTTTTCCTCTAGAGTGACCCATTTTAGATCTATATCAGGATTATGGCTGGTAAAGTCACTACTTAATTCTTTCATGGTGATCATGTCACCGTTGTTAACAGTCGCTATTGTAATTGTTTCTTTTGCCGCAGCGCCCATGCTTATAAAGCCACACGCGAGCATAATTAATTTATTTTTCATCGGGTATTCCCCATACACGTTATGTTTTAATAAGTGCTATTAAATTTCAATCTATTGCCAATTCTATTTATGGCAGTTTTAACGCATAAAACTGCCCGCAAAGTGCCTTTTTAGGTCCTTTGTATAAATAGTTAGACTAATTGGATAATGACTTAAAATTTAACAGATATTTCAGAAGTGAAGCCGTCAAATCCTTTACCGATTTGGCCGCCCGAATTAACACCTTCTTCTTGGTTAACATACTCAACTTTTAAAAGCGTTTTATCGTTAAACCAGTAACCTGCGGCTACTTGAATACGCTCTACTGTGTTGTCTGTTTGTTCAATTAAGTCGGAAGTGTTTTCGG
>NZ_AUTP01000086.1:0-3112 GCF_000498075.1 Pseudoalteromonas sp. TAB23 | reverse complement strand
AAGCGCCTAAATAAGCAACTTCTAAAGCATGCTGATAACGGCTATCGCCATTTAAATTTGGTAAAAATAATGCAGGGTTAACACTACCCGACGCTTTTGCTTCGTTAATTGCTAATTTAGCAGCATCAAAATAACGACGCACGTCGTCGTAATCTCTATTTAACGGACCCGTTGGCGCAAGTACAACGCGTTTGTTTTCAATCACTAATAAAGTAACTTGTTTACCAATACGAGAATCAACTTTTGCTTGGTCTAAAATAGCATCACGTAATGAGTTATTTGGTAATAGAGAAAAGTCATCACTAATAATAATAAGCGCATCATGAGATGTGCATTCAAGGCTTGCACTAACCGCTTGAGGGTATGCCATAAATAAAGTCCTGTTAGAAAACATAAGCCCCTATTATCGTCGATTTAAATATTGAAGACCAGCAAGGTGCGATGAGCTAATTACACAACTTGCCAATAAATGGCAACTTGGGGTTACAGGCTTTACAGCTTAATCGAGAATACTCAGTTGAAAGTTTTGTTCTGGCTCGCTTTTAATGCCAACGCCTATGCCAAGTAATCTTACAGGTTGTTGTAGCCCTCGTTGATAGGCCTTAGTAAGGAGTTGAATAAATATTTCTGTGTTTAGCTCGTGGTATGCCTGATCGGCTGAGGTCACTACAAAATTTGCAAACTTCACTTTAACACTCAGCTTATTAATACGGTTTTGTAATTGCTGCTTATTAAGTCTTAAAACTAATTCGTCTAACAATTTTGGCAGCTCATCTAAGCACTCTTGCAAACTTGTTTTATTGTATTCGTAGGTATGCTCAACACTCAGCGACTTTATGATGCGATCTGTTGATACTTTACCAACATATTCACCTGCACATTTTTGATAAAGCGACACACCAAAATTACCCACATGTTGCTGCATCCAGTTAACGCCTTTTTCACGTACATCCTTGCCGGTATATAAGCCTTTTAAATTTAGCTTTTCGAGCGTTACTTTACCCACCCCCGGAATTTTCCCCAGCGGTAATTGCGCTAAAAAGTCATCGACCTCATGAGGCAAAACGACAAACTGACCATTAGGCTTTTTTTCGTCACTCGCTATTTTGGCAATAAATTTAATCGGTGCAATACCTGCCGACGCAGTAAGCCCCGTGGCATTGTAAATATCGGCTCTTATTTGCTGTGCAATAAGTGTGGCGCTGCCTTTACAAGCGGTGCTGTCTGTTACATCTAGGTAGGCTTCATCTAAAGAGAGTGGTTCAATTAAGTCTGTGTAGCGGCTAAATACTTCACGTATTTGATTTGAAGCTTCTTTGTATACAGCCATGCGCCCTGGGACAATAACTAAATCGGGGCATAATTGTTTAGCATGATAGTTCGACATAGCCGATCGCACGCCATATTCTCTAGCTATATAGTTAGCGGTTGAGAGCACGCCTCGTCGGCTATTGCCTCCAATAGCAAGCGGTACACATGCAAGTTTTGGATTATCTCGCATTTCTACTGCTGCATAAAAGCAATCCATGTCTATGTGAATAAACTTCTTCATCACCACAACAACAACTGGTTATTTATACAGTCATTATTATAGAATCAAATGTGATAAGCAAGCTTAGTTAACTATTAAAAAAAGCGCTTATTACTTTCTTGCTCTTTATAACCGCGCAACCAAAACATAACCTCGAAAAAAAAACCCGCTAACATTAAAATAATAGCGCCTGATTCGTTACCCATTGCGTAACAGGTAAAAGAGGCTATAAAAACCAAACAAGCTAAGGACCAATTAATTATATTCTGCATATTTTTACCTTTGTGTGTTTTTGTGTTTGTCTGTGTAATTTAACTGTAGACCTAAAATTAAACAGGTACAATCATCTTATAAAAAAACATGCCATTAATTACCTTGAGCTCGTAACCCCATGTTGATAATCTAAGTACTTTAAAATTAAGGGCCAATAAATAATGCAAACGTTTAAAGATCAGCACCCTATCCATACCGACATCACCGTAGCGTGGGCTGATATGGATGCACTACAACACGTAAATAATGTAGTGTATTTACGTTACTTTGAAATAGCCCGAATCGACTTCTTAAATAAAATAAATCTGTTCGATACAATAAGCCCTAATGGCGTGGGCCCGGTAATAAGCGAAAATAACATTCGTTATAAACGCCCAGTTACATTCCCAGATACGCTTACAGTCGGCGTTACTATTTCTGATATAAAAACAGATCGATTTGTTATGAATTACACCGTATTTAGTCACGCACAAAACGCTATAACAACAACAGGCACTTCAAAAGTGGTTATGTTTGATTTTGAAACAGGCCAAAAAGCGCCAATTGCAGAGCCTCTTTTATCGGCGTTAGTTAGCTACTCTCAAGACGAGCAATAAGGAATTCTCATGCAATACAGCCCACTTGGCAGCAGTGGTATTAACGTTTCAAGAGTATGTTTAGGCAGTATGACTTGGGGTAAACAAAATACTCAAAGCGATGCTGATGAACAAATAGCCTACGCGCTAGAGCAAGGCGTAAACTTTATTGATACAGCCGAAATGTATGCAGTACCGCCCTCTCCTGAGACCTATGGTAAAACCGAGGAAATTATTGGCAATTGGCTATCGCGTAATCAGCAAAAGCGCAGCGATGTGGTACTTGCTACAAAAATTGCAGGCAATGGATTATCGTGGGTACGTGATGGTGGCAATATTACGCGCCAAACGGTAATAGAAGCCGTAGACGATTCACTTAAGCGCCTTAAAACCGACTACATTGATTTATATCAGCTGCATTGGCCAAACCGCTCTACCCCGCACTTTGGCAGACAGTGGCCCGGCACTCTTAAATTTACCGACGTAAATACACAAGAGCAGCAAGCTAGTATGCTTGATATTCTAGAAGGCCTTAATGAATGTGTTAAAGCAGGTAAAATTAAGCACTGCGGTTTATCTGACGATACGCCATGGGGTATAAGCCAGTTTTTAAGTTTGGCCAAAGAGCATAACTTACCGCGCATGGTATCTATTCAAAACGAGTTTAGCTTAGCGCACGCTAAAGACTGGCCGTATTTAATAGAACAATGTGTACACGAAGATATTGCCTACT
>NZ_AUTP01000085.1:0-2679 GCF_000498075.1 Pseudoalteromonas sp. TAB23 | reverse complement strand
CAGCCGTTACGAAATAGCCATTTTACTTGCCATTATTAATTTTATAACGCTTAGGTATGTAAAAAAGTTTAAGTAACAGTTTTTTTAATAAGTATTGCAGCAAAATTCCAATGCATTATTTGAATAGCCAAAACTTATTAATGCAATAACTCCCCATAATTTATATGTGGGGAGTTACAATTTTTATAAAAAGCTTTCACCGCTTTGCTTAAGTGTAATTGTTTGTGCTTGAGCGCTTTTTATTAATAATCCACAACGCAAATCATTTTTCGAAATAACAATTTTATCAATTGTATTAGTGTCATAGTCAACGACTTTGTTTTCGCATCTAAGTTGCACTTTGCTCAGTGGTAATTCTGATTCTAATTTAACTTCAGACTTCGACATCATAGGCATTACAGCTTGTTCTGAAGCTAAACTAAATTGTTGCTTAATATCTCCCGAGTTTTTATAAATATCATTCACTTGAGTTAACAACTGTTCCTTGTTTTGCTCTGTAAAGGTTATGGATTCAATATTGCCTAGTGCATCTATTGCATCATAAGCACGTACATAATCTTGTTTTGATATAAACCACTGTAAAGCGTTTTTAATCACACGTTTTTGAATTTGATCTGGTAGATTATCTCTAAATAAAAACGCTTCGTAGATATGCTGATCAAAGCTCTTCCAATCTTGCACAAAATAACTGTGCTGGCTTTTAAGCCATGCAAGCAAAACAATCTCAACCGTATTTTTTGTATGTTCATTTTCTAATTCATCGATACGGCTTTTAGCTTCATCGTATTTCTTTTCGTCGATTAATTTACTAGCTTGCTCATAATCATTAAAAAAGCCGCGAGACGCTTTATCGTTTGAAAAATTAATATGCAAATTTTGCGAACTTACAGTAATGGTTTTTGCTACAGGTATAGTCTCACCATTTAATTTTGCACTTTTGTAGTTGAGCTTAGACACGTAATCCATTACTTCTCTTTGGTACTTTTTTTGCCCAACCGTAGCTACAATTTCTATATCACTAACCTGCCCGCTTTTATCAACCACGTAACTGCTCAAATTAATCCCCTCTAACCTAGAAGCGCGCGAAGAAGTATTAGTGAGCTGATCGTAGTTTTTATTAATCACTTCTGCAGGAACAAAGTCATCTGCAAAAACAGAGAGTTGAGTAAAAGTACAAGTTAAAGAAAGCGCTAATATGAGTTTTTTCATCAGTTTTATCCATCCTAGATAGTGTTTATATAATAGAAACAAACGATCAACATAAAAGCAAGTGTAAATACAAAAAATTAGTTCATTTAATGAGCTTCACTTAGAAAAAACTTAATAGATAAATATATTTGAGGCATTAAAAAAGGCGCTTAAAAAGCGCCTTGCTAACAAGTATGTGTGCTTAAAACATATCTTGATAGGAATTTGTTGTGCTAAACGTAATTGCTTTTTCAAAGCCAGGTAACTGAATACTTTGCTCGTCTATTACAATGTCGTTGTCGTCAATAAGTCCGTCGCCAAAGCGGTAAATAAGCTCATATTGGCCTAAATCAGCTTGAGCTTGATACGTTTGTTGCGCGGCTTTAATTGCCACGTTTTTCTGCGCGTAACTACTCATAACTTCATCGCCATGGCGCTTAGCGAGCATTTGCATTGTTACTTTTGGTGAAAGTACGGTAGCTGTTGCATTGTTACCGCCAAAGCCTTTTGAATTTATAAAAGCAATATCCATATCGGCGCATTCGTAATGGCTATTACGAATATCAAGATGATCGGTGTAAACATCATCAGCCACTTTATCAATTGTGGTAATACCCGGCATAATATTATGGCTAAATACACCTAAAGCTATCGCTAATTGATCGCCACTTGCAGGAGCTATAGTATGACCAACATAGGCTTTTGGCGCTGTCACTTTCCAATTATCAATAGCGAACGTTTGTGCCACTTTGTGATATATCAACGACTCTGTTACGCGGTTTAACGGTGTACTTGAGCCATGCGCTAAAATAAAGCTACGTTCTTGCAAGGCTTTTTTGCCTAAAAGGCTCGTTGCTAAAGCAGCCGATTTAGCCATGGTAATATAGTTACCAGGGCCAGGTGACGTGATTGATTTTTTTATGCCATCTGCATTTACAAATACATCCGGTACGCAGCCCATAATGTCGGCGCCTAGTTCAAGGGCTAAAGCATCGTCCATTAAAATAGCAACTTGTGCGCCTTCACCTAATGTAAAGCCGCAGTTGTCGCCAAATGGGCGGCTACTTTTGCGATAATCTGGTTCTTCATCACTTGATAAGTTATCTAAACGGCGCAAACCTTCGACATTTGCAAGTGCGCTCATGTTACCAAAGCCTTCAATCACTTCTGGTGTAATAGCACACTCAACACTTGCGACAACCGCAACGCGTGTACGCCCTGCCTGTATGTCGTTAACCGCTGCACGTAAGTTGTATAAAAACGTAGCACAGGCCCCCGAGGTCGAAAACGTAGTCCCTACATTGCCCGTAACATACGCGTTAATAAAGTCGGTCGACATTGTATTTAAACCCAGTGCTAACTGCTTAGTACTAACACGGTCGCCTTGTTGGCGCGCCTTTACTAAACCGCCTAGGCCTTTGTCGTCCATTTGGCCAATTACCGATGCTGAATAGGTACCAATTTTATCTGGCTCTACGCTATTCATAATAT
>NZ_AUTP01000084.1:0-920 GCF_000498075.1 Pseudoalteromonas sp. TAB23 | reverse complement strand
CGGCAGCGGTTCATCACTGGGATGAATTTTATGCAGAGCGCGTACAGCAAGTACTTGACGATAAATGGCAATCGCAAGATATATGGAAAGGGATAGACACTGGCATGACGCGCTTAGCACCACTGAGTAAAGATATTCCTGCCAATGTTGTAGCTGAAATAGACGCACTTAGTGCAAAAATTGCTAATGGCGAGTTTCATCCATTTACTGGGCCAATAAAAAATCAGCAAGGTGAGCTGGTTACAAAAGCTGGGCAGACTATTGATGATAAGACCTTACTCGGCATGGACTTTTACGTTGAAGGCGTAGAAGGGCAGCTTAAATAAACGCAGACGTATTTGAATTAAAATAGGGCTGGGCGTTAATACCTTGCCCAAGTTTAAGCGCTAAAAGGATATTGACCATGTCAAACCAAGAAGCTATTTCAGAAGACATAATTTACGCGGTAGATGATAAACCAGGGCTAACTGAATCATTTTTTGCTGCACTACAGCACGTACTCGCAAGCTTTGTAGGCATTATTACACCCACACTTATTATTGGTGGGGTGCTTGGCCTAGCTGCTGAAATACCATATTTAATTAGTATGGCGTTGTTTGTATCGGGTGTTGGTACGTTTATACAAGCGCGCAGAGTAGGGCCTGTTGGTTCTGGACTTATATGTGTGCAAGGCACCAGTTTTGCTTTTTTAGGCACTATTTTGGCCACAGGCTTTACTGTTAAAGCTACGGGTGGCAATAACGATGAAGTACTCGCTACTATTTTTGCTGTGTGTTTTTTAGCGGCCTTTGTAGAGATATTTATTAGTTTTTTTATAGAAAAACTCGGCAAAGTAATTAAGCCTGTTGTTACCGGCGTGGTTATTACCACTATAGGCGTCTACCTTATAAAAGTGGGTATGACCGACATAGGCGGCGGCC
>NZ_AUTP01000083.1:0-5588 GCF_000498075.1 Pseudoalteromonas sp. TAB23 | reverse complement strand
CACAAAAAGCAGTAACGCCTGGTCAATCAGCCGTGTTTTACGCAGAAGATGTGTGTTTAGGTGGTGGTATTATTGATTCGGTGATTAAGTAATGAATGAACACCAAGTCATGGCACTTGCCGCCATGTGCCAGACTGCTAAACAAGTTCAAAAAATTGCTCAGTACGGCAACAATAACGAACATGATTTAGAAATCTTACTTTCAAGTATTATTCAAACATCTCCGGCATCGCCAGAAGATGTTTACCAAGGTACTGACAACTTACGTGACGGTTACAAAACATTAATGGCGCAGCTAACCGCAGGCGCTCAAAAAGATGTTGAAATTGTAAAGTACGTAGGTGGTTTAATGCAGCTTGAGCGAGCACTCAGTGCAAACGACAAAAGCTTAAACGAATTAGGTAAACGAATTGATGATATTCATCGTCGTTTAGACCACTTTGCTATTACCGATGAGAGCGTTGTTGCCGGTTTAGCAGATATATACTCGTCGGTGCTGAGCCCCCTTGGGCACCGAATACAGGTTTATGGTAAACCCGAGTTATTAAAACAGCAGCTCACTCAAAATAAAATCCGTGCGTTATTACTCGCCGGCATTAGAAGTGCAGTATTATGGCGACAAATGGGCGGTAAACGCCGTCACTTTTTCTTTGCAAAAAGAAAAATACTCGCCATTGCTAAAACAAAAATTTAACTATCGTTCAAACTAAAATTTAGGAGTTATTATGGAGCTTTCAGCGTTAACGGCTATCTCTCCAGTGGATGGTCGCTACGGCAGCAAAACCACTGAACTACGCAGTATTTTCAGCGAATTTGGCTTAATCAAATACCGCGTAACCGTTGAAGTGCGTTGGTTGCAAGCGTTAGCTGCAGCAAGCGATATTAAAGAAGTGCCTGCATTTAGCGAACAAGCTAACGCACTTCTAAACGCCATTGTAGATAACTTCAGTGAAGCTGATGCACAACGCGTTAAAGACATAGAACGCACTACAAATCACGATGTTAAAGCGGTTGAATACCTACTAAAAGAAAAAGTCGCCGATAACAGTGAGCTTCATGCAATAAACGAATTTATTCACTTTGCTTGTACTTCAGAAGATATTAACAATCTATCTCATGGTTTAATGCTAAGCGAAGCGCGTAAAAACGTTTTACTTCCTTATTGCGATGAACTTTTAAGCGCAATTAAAGCTAAAGCAATTGAATACAAAACAATCCCAATGATGACTCGTACGCACGGACAACCTGCTACGCCATCAACTATGGGTAAAGAGTTTGCTAACGTATATATGCGTTTAAAACGTCAACGCGGGCAAATTGCACAAGTAGAGATGCTAGGTAAAGTTAATGGTGCTGTTGGTAACTACAACGCTCACCTTAGCGCATACCCAGATTACGACTGGCACACTCATGCAGATAAATTTGTATCAAGTTTAGGCTTAACACTAAACCCATTTACTACACAAATTGAACCGCATGACTATATTGCAGAGTTGTTTGACGCAATTGCACGTTTTAACACTATATTATTAGATTTTGACCGTGACATGTGGGGTTACATTGCCCTTAATCACTTTAAGCAAAAAACAATTGCTGGCGAAATTGGCTCATCAACAATGCCACATAAAGTTAACCCAATTGATTTTGAAAACTCAGAAGGTAACTTAGGCTTAGCAAATGCTATTTTTGCTCATCTTGCACAAAAATTACCCGTTTCTCGCTGGCAGCGTGACCTTACTGATTCAACCGTATTACGTAACCTAGGTGTAGGTATGGGTTATGCAATTATTGCATACCAATCAACACTTAAAGGTGTAAGTAAGCTTGAAGTAAACGAGCAACGTTTAGCTGACGAGCTTGATCAAAACTGGGAATTACTAGCCGAGCCGATTCAAACGGTTATGCGTAAATATGGCATTGAAAAGCCATACGAAAAACTTAAAGATTTAACACGCGGTAAACGTGTAAACAAAGAAATAATGGCTGACTTCATCGATGGTTTAGACCTTCCAGAGCACGCTAAAGTAGAAATGAAAAAACTAACACCTGCTAATTACATTGGTCGTGCTGTTGAGTTTATTGATGATTTAGTTTAAAAACTAAATTGCTCTTTTAAAAAGCGAAAGGATCATCCTTTCGCTTTTTTTGTTTTAACCCCATTGCACTAACTAGTAGGCATAATGTATGTATCAATTAAAAATAAATAATTTGTCTGAGCAAGAGTTTTTAAGCCATTTTTGGCAAAAAAAGCCGCTTTTAATCAAACAAGGTTTTGCTAATTTTCAAGACCCGCTTGATGCTAATGAACTTGCCGGCCTAGCAATGGAAGAAAGCATAGAGTCACGTATTATCACCAATCATAAAAATGACTGGCAAACGCACCAAGGTCCATTTGAAGACTTTGAGCAGTTAACAGACGATCACTCTACTTTACTCGTGCAAGCAGTTGATCACTGGCATAGCGATGCTGCACAACTACTAGAACCATTTAGGTTTATTCCCAACTGGCGCATAGATGATTTAATGATCAGCTATTCAACGCCTAATGGTGGTGTTGGTCCACATTTAGACCAATATGACGTATTTATTATTCAAGGCGAAGGTAAACGTCATTGGCGTGTAGGCTTACCCGACCCAACACTTAAGCAGTTTGCTCAAAACAAAAAATTACTACAAGTTGAAGCATTTGAAGCTGTAATAGATTGCATATTAGAACCTGGCGATATTTTGTATATTCCACCAGGGTGCCCTCACGAAGGTTACGCTGTAGAAAACGCACTAAATTATTCAGTTGGTTTTAGAGCGCCAAATCAACAAGATTTATTGTCGAGCTTTGCCGATCATATTATTGATACCGAAAGCGGACAAAAACGTTATACCGATCACAACATCACACTAAGAAAATCAAAAGGTGAACTTACAAACCTTGAAGTAGATAAAGTTAAAACACTGATGGCGGCACTTTTAGAAAATGACGATTTATTTAAACAATGGTTAGGCTCAACGCTTAGTCAGCCCAAACATGAAATGGATTTAGCACCAGTAGAACCTCCATTTACACCTGAGCAAATAAGCGATGATTTAAGTGATGAAGAAACTGTGTTTGAGCGTTTAGGTGGCACGCGTGCTATTTATCAGCAACTCGATACCGAAGTGTTATTAAGTGTAAACGGTGAAAATTACGCTATGCCATTAACTGACTTAGCGGCGGTAAAACTACTTACCGATCATACTGAATTTGAAAGTTCAGCATTAAATTTAACAAACCCAAGTTTAGTTTTTACTCAAACTTTTACTACACTTGTTAATGAGGGGCTTTGGTTTAATATAGACCAAGAGTAATAATACCAATTTTATTAATAATGGTGAGCATTTTGCAGCGTAAAATATTATGTATACAGGTTAGTTAAAAATTTTAATTTTCACCTGATATTGGCTTAAATAATTTTGCTGTGATTGCTTACTCATTTTAATTGGCTATCAATAGGAGTTTGCAATGGGCTATCTGGTTGATAAGGTTGAATGGGATATAAAAAAAGATATGCTACAAAAAATTCGAGAGCGAGTTTTTGTTTACGAGTTACATATCCCCAAGCACATCGAATTTGATAGCCTAGATAAAATTGCATTACATGTACTTGTTACAGACGATGCAAACTGCCCTATTGCAACAGGTCGGCTGTGTACAGATGGCTTAATCGGCAGAATAGCTGTATTACCCGAGCACCGTAATCGCAAAGTATATAAATCGCTTCTCAACTTTATTGTTGAATTAGCTTCCAACCAAGGTATAGAAGAAGTAAGCATTAATTGTATTTTAAATGAGGTAGAGCGTTTTAAGCGAAATGGCTTTATTCAGCAAGGAAATGTTTTTATGGAGGCGGGAATTCCTAGGCAACGTATGCAATGCTCTGTTTCGGCGTTTAATACAACTCCCTTCACACTTGTCCATTAGATAAAGAAAAGGGCAATAAATAAGCTATCACCCCCTACTTTTTTACTTAACCCAAACTGTAGTTACTTTGGTTCATTTGCCCATAGTGGTTCATTATCATACATTTCGTACAAGCCATGTGCTCTATTTATAAGTAAGTTAGCAAAATCTACCTGCGTTTTATCACGCGCGCCTGTACTCATAATTTGATCCGCTTTTAATTGCCACTGCAAAGAAAAATAACGCATTGCATCGCGAGCATCTGTAGCTGCACTTACTTCAGCATGATCTGTAGGTAAGCGCCCTGTTACTACCCAATATGTTTTACCGTTTTGGGCTTTAAATTTCCACATTGCACAAAGTGGTGCTAAAAATCGGCTGTCTTTATCAACTACTGATTTTGGCATAATGCCCTTTTCGGCTAAATGTTTTTGCGCTGCTTGAAAACATTCGCGTTGCCACTGCATTCTTTGCTCATCAGTTATAACTTGCTCTTTTGCTGTTAACGGCTTTTTTTCTTGTTGTTGCATTTTTAATAACCTTTTACTTCTTTTTTAACACTCTAAGGGCTTAGTAAATAAGGTGCAAGTATAAAAAGGTCGTTTGCACCTTAAAGCGCTCTGTTTGCTGTGTTTTTAGCCAAACTATTATTTTATATTGTGATCAAACGAACCTACATCACCCGGAAAAACTACTGGAGACTCAACACCGTCTTTACTAACAGAGGCTACACCAAAGTAATAATTATCAATCACTACGTTTTTAAGTGTGTACTGTGAAACCTTACCAACGTATTTACTAAACTGCCATTGCGGCTCGCTCGTGTAACGCCAATAAATTTTATAGCCAGCAATATTTTCATCACTGCTTTCTTGCCATGAAAACGACGTATCAGCTGTAACAGCGCCCTTTATTTTAACTTCTTTTGGCGGTGCGGGTGCCCACGCCATAGACGCCATCGTTACCGCATTAAGTGAAGTTAACTTAGCCGTATAATCAAAATCAACACCTTCAATGGTATCGCCATACTCAACACCATTTTCAGTGCGTAAATCTTGATGCTGACGATCGTAGTGCTCGTTAGTTTCCATAATACGCACTGCTGCAAAACCTGCATCATTAAATGGGCGATGATGCCCACCACGACCAAATCTATCTAATCGATATACAAGCATTGTATCTAAATTAGGAATGTATCTGTCAGCAATAGTATCTATGTAGCGAGCTAAATTACGACTCGCAGAATCGACTTCACCACCTGTAAAGCGCCGAGTATTAGCTTGCTCTTTTGTTTCTACAACACGGGTACCTTCTGAAAATATACGTGCAGTCGTGTTATTAGTTACCCCATTAATACCGGTAATATTGCCAATCATATCGTTGTTTAAAACGCCATGAACTTGCCAGTTATGCTTTTGTGCATAAGCCGTTAATATTTTACCGCCAAACAAACCTTGCTCTTCGCCCGAAAGCGCCGCGTAAACTACCGAACCATTAAATTTGTATTTACTTAAAACGCGAGCTGCTTCAATTACTCCTGCCACGCCCGATGCGTTATCGTTAGCACCCGGTGAATCACTCGTAAAGTCCATAACATCACTTACACGTGAATCTATATCACCCGACATCATCACCATGCGATTCGGCTCGCTCG
>NZ_AUTP01000082.1:0-2618 GCF_000498075.1 Pseudoalteromonas sp. TAB23 | reverse complement strand
CAATGGCAATGTTGGTGGGCATGAATTTCGGTAGTTGATGTTTTATCGCTTTGGTTATCATCGGCAGTGGAGTCGCCTTGCGATAACGAACTGGTTACGTGATCAACGTCTTCTTGCAAATGATACGCAGCGCCATCACAGCTAATAAAGCTATGTACAAGCACTAATAATATCACTATTAAAAAACGGTTTGAGCGCATTACCTACCTAAAACTCTAAAATGCAATTTAAGAAATCGCACAATACCTTAAATTTATTCAAATGTAGAGAGCCGCTAACGTTATTTTCTAAATTCGCTTGGCGACACACCTACCGACTTCTTAAAACGTTTGGAAAAATTAAAAATATTAGAGTACCCCACATAACTTGCCACATGCGAAATTGGCCAAGCCGTGTTTAACAATAAGTTTTTAGCCCGTTCAATGCGTAAATAAATAAGTTGTTGTATTGGGCTTTTACCAAATTGCGCTTGGCATAAACGATGCAAATGCGGCGATGAGTAATGCACATGTTCGCACATTACCTCTATTGTCCAATCAAACTGCAAGCGCTTGTCTACCTCTTCAAACAGACTAATTAAACGGTTATGCGCCGCACCCTGTGAGTTATTTTGCAGCGTAGCATTTAAGTAATGACTTAAAATAGGCGTTACGCTTTCGCGTAAATTAGCATTAGACTCGCTGTATAAAAGCTCCATAGCAAGGTGTAACGGTTCAAGTTTTTGCTCGGTTAGTACCAGTGCTTGCGCTAAGTTTAAATGCTGCCAACGTTTAGTATTTGCAAGGTTTAACCAAATAACATCCCAATGTTCAGCATCAATTTTCACTTCAAAGCTTTGCTTTGCTGGTAGCACAATAAGTGTATTGGCATTAAGTGTGTACTGCTCATTTTGTGTTGTTAATTTACCCTGCCCTGCAAGCGTATAAAACAGTGTATGTTCTAGCGGTGCTGAGCGTGCTACGCAATAACGACCCGATAGGTTTGAGCAACCCGCAAGTGCTATTTCAAGGTTTGACATTTGCGCGAGCGTTTGTGAATCAATAAAGCGTTCTATACAACGCGGACCAATATCGAGTATGTCTTTAATGTTATAGCGCATAATTACAATGATAGTTTTGGATAAATAAAGGAGAGCTTTAAGCATAACCCCTGCGATTATTTTTAGCTATATTTAGCACATTATAATTGCCCGCTTAAGCAATAGGATAAACATGACCTCTTTACAGCACATAATTAATCGCCGCGATTGGGAAAACCCAATTTCAGTACAAGTTAATCAAGTAAAAGCGCACAGCCCACTCAATGGTTTTAAAAGCATTGAACATGCTCGCACTAATACACAGCCACAAAAACAGTGTTTAAATGGGCAATGGGATTTTAAATTATTTGATAAACCCGAAGCGGTTGATGGATCGTTGCTAAGTGAAACACTAAACAGCGACTGGCAAAGCATTACAGTGCCTTCTAACTGGCAATTACACGGCTTTGATAAACCTATTTACTGTAATGTTAAATACCCATTTGCAGTTAACCCGCCTTTTGTACCAAGCGATAACCCTACAGGCTGTTACCGCACTGAATTTAATATAAGCGAAAGTCAGCTAACTCAGCGTAATCATATTATTTTTGAAGGCGTTAACTCGGCTTTTCACCTGTGGTGTAACGGGCAATGGGTGGGTTATTCACAAGATAGCCGCTTACCGAGCGAGTTTGATTTAAGCGAACTGTTAGTTGCAGGCACTAACCGCATTGCCGTTATGGTTATTCGTTGGAGCGATGGCAGTTATTTAGAAGATCAGGACATGTGGTGGCTAAGCGGTATTTTTCGCGATGTTAACTTACTTACAAAACCACAAAACCAAATACGTGATGTGTTTATAACCCCCGATTTAGACGCTTGCTATCGCGATGCAACGCTACATATAAAAACGGCGATTAATGCGCCAAATAACTATCAAATAGCAGTACAAGTTTTTGATGGCCAACAGGCGCTATGTGAGCTGCAAATTCAAAGCACTAACAATAAACGTGTTGATGAAAAAGGTGGCTGGAGCGATGTTGTGTTTCAAACAATCGCAATACAAAGCCCTAAAAAATGGACCGCCGAAACCCCTTACTTATACCGCTGCGTTGTTAGCCTGTTAGATGAGCAAGGCAACACAGTAGACGCCGAAGCCTATAACATTGGCTTTAGAAAAGTAGAAATGCTTAACGGGCAGCTTTGCTTAAACGGCAAGCCGCTACTTATTCGCGGCGTTAACCGCCACGAACACCACCCAGAAAACGGCCATACAGTTACTACCGCCGATATGATTGAAGATATTAAGCTGATGAAGCAAAATAACTTTAACGCCGTGCGTACTGCTCACTACCCTAACCACCCTCGTTTTTACGAACTGTGTGACGAGCTAGGTTTATACGTAGTTGATGAAGCAAACATAGAAACCCATGGCATGTTTCCTATGGGGCGTTTAGCTAGCGATCCGCAGTGGGCTGGTGCATTTATGTCGCGTTATACGCAAATGGTTGAGCGCGATAAAAACCACGCCTCAATTATTATTTGGTCACTAGGAAACGAATGCGGACACGGCGCAAATCATGATGCCATGTACGGCTGG
>NZ_AUTP01000081.1:0-738 GCF_000498075.1 Pseudoalteromonas sp. TAB23 | reverse complement strand
TGTCGTCAATGTCGAACTTGATTGACTGCAGTTCACTAAATTGCGCGTGGCACTCTGCCACCAATTGGCTAACACTGAACACGCACTGGTGCGCCACGCGGGTGGGTGCGTATGCTGCATTTTGCCTGAACGCTGCTTGTATTAATGTTGTTAACTCGCTTTGTATGTCTTCGCTTTGCGAGTGTAGCTTGTATGTTGCTGTTACATTAAACCCAGTGGTTGCCATTGCATACACTATAAAGTCGTCGCCCAAGCCGTGATGCCCTGCGGTTCTTATGTGCTGATTAATTGCCCCCAGCAAAGCGGTTGGCACTGCGCCTATGTCTAAATATATGTAGGCGTTTGCTGTGCCTGGGCCGCGCGGCGCTCCGGTTTGAATATAGATGTTATCTATTGGCACGCCAAAGCTTGCAATTATTTGTTTGTACACTGCGTTAATGTGCCAGCGAGCGGCGGTTCCAAACACGTTGCGTATGCGCAAGCGGTAATGCTCCGTGCTTTCTGTGTTTGCCCCGGGCTTTATTAGCCAGTCTTGGTTGTTAGTTACTGTTACGCCTTCTTGCTGATCAATAAAGTAGCGGTATGCGTTTGCTGGCAAGTTATATGCTGCGCCCTCTTCTTGTGCTTGCGCTAATGCGTACGCCGTGCTTTGACCTGCTGCAAAATGCACATCTTGCATTAGCGTTAATTTATATACTTGTTCGCCTAGCACGTCGGTAGCAATTTGTGCACCGGCGG
>NZ_AUTP01000080.1:0-5246 GCF_000498075.1 Pseudoalteromonas sp. TAB23 | reverse complement strand
CAGCCGGTTTTATTATTGGCTTAATACCCGCTACTCGCGCTTATTTTTATTCACTCAGCGATGGTATGAGTATAAAAGCATAATTTTTAGGGATTTTATGACATTTTTTAAAACAGCTTTTCAGTACATTGCTGCTATTGGCTTATTATTTATAAGCGTAGCGAGTTATGCTAATCCACCAAAAGAAATTTTTTGGGAAGACTTAATCCCTAAAAACCACGTGCAAATAGACACTCAAGCACAAGCTAATCACGAAGGTAGTGATCAAAACTGGGTGCAACCCGATTTAGATGCTCCAGTGGTAAAGGCACTTGATGGCCAATCAGTGAGTTTGCCAGGTTTTGTTGTGCCACTTGAGGGCGATAGCGAAGTAATTACCGAGTTTTTACTCGTTCCTTATTTTGGCGCCTGTATACACGTACCACCACCACCGCCAAATCAAATAGTCCATGTAACAATTAAAGGTGGAGTACCAATAGATAGCCTATACGACGCAATTGTTGTAACTGGAATAATAAGTACTGAAACATGGTCGGGCGAAATAGCGCAGGTAGGATATAAAATGAAAGCGGTCGGTGTAGCACCGTTCGAGCTTTAAAATAAAGGGCCAGCTTTTAAAGCTGGCCCTTAAATATCATTAAATTTAGAATCGATAAAATTCAAATAACTAGGGCGTGTTGATCTTTGTGGATTGAAATTTGTTCAATCTAGGGGCGATTTAATCGCGGCGCGAGGCTTGTAACCTAGCGGGCTAAGTAAAAATCGAGCAACAAAGAGTTAATCGCCCCTAGAAAGAACCCAAAGGGCAGCGCATGTTTGGCATTTATGCTGCGTTATCGCCAATTTATGGGGAATAACCACACTACATAGGCTCTGCCTTGCCTAAATACCAAACAGTCTGCTGCAAAATCAATCACGAAAGGTCAACACGCCCTAGATAACTACTTTTGGCAATTTGAGCAAAAAATAGTACTGCGCTGCCCCAATCTAATTTCTTCCAATTCGTTTTCACACGTCATACATGGCTTGCCTTTGCGCCCATATACTAATAACTCTTGAGCAAAATACCCTGGCTTACCATCACTTTGTGCAAAGTCTTTAAGCGTTGTACCACCTTGCATAATGGCCGCAGCAAGCGTGTCTTTTATAATAGGGATAAGTGCTTGATAACGTTTGAGCGATACTTTTCCCGCTTCTCGCTTTGGATGTATACCCGCTTTAAATAACGATTCATTCGCGTAAATATTACCAACACCAACCACCACTGCGTTATCCATAATAAATTGCTTTACGGGTACTTTTTTATTGCGCGACTGTTCGTACACGCGTTTAGCAAAAAAATCATCGGTAAGCGGCTCAGGACCAAGCTTAGAGAGTAGCTTATGCACTTCACCTGGCTCTTGCCATAAGCAGCAACCAAAGCGACGAGGATCGTTTAAGCGCAGTGCTTTACCGTTACCAAAAATAAACTCTACATGGTCATGCTTTTTAAGCGGCTCACTTTTATCTACAACACGTAAATTACCTGACATACCCAAATGTAAAATAGTGCTCCCAAGCTCACAGTGTAAAAGTAAGTATTTAGCTCGTCGTTCAATACTAGTAACAATTAGCCCTTCAAGTTGATACACGTCATCTGGCACTGGCCAGCGCATACTGGCATTATAAATATTTACCTTTGTAACAACTTGGTTTTGTACGTGGGGAGTGATGCCCATTCGGCTCACTTCTACCTCTGGTAATTCAGGCATTAATTAGACTCACTTTGTGAAAAATCAAAACTAGGAAATAACTGCTGTGCAGTTTTTAAATCGAGTGCGAGTATTCGTTGGCTACTCTTTTCGAGTAAGTAATATTGCCCATCGCCTTTATAAAGCAAATAAACCCAAGGTAAACTCTCGCCAGCCAACTCAAATGTAGCAACATATAAAGGCGCATTAGGATTAAAAACAACAGATTCGTTAACGCCCATTAACTGCGCGCTTTGCCATTGGTTAATTAAATCACTAAGTTGCTGCTCAGATGCTTGCAACACAAGCGGTATGTCTTTTTGTAGTGGGGTTGTACGCCAGCTTGTTCCTATTCGCTCAATTTTTTGATCAACAAATTGCAGTGTCAGTACAAAACTTTGCTGGGGGAGTACGGCTTGTAATGTTGGTTTATCCTCCCCTCCCAAAAGTTGCTTATGCCAGCCATTTAAGAAGAAGATCATAATCAACATCGAAAATATTATAACGTTGTTCCAACCTTTACGGCCCAGTCGCATATTAATACACCTAGTAAATTCAAGATTTTAAAGTGTAACTAAAACTTAATTGCGCTGTCTATATGTTAAAGGCCGCAGACTTTGTTAGAATATCGGCAAATTTAAAGGAGTTCCGTCAATGTCTATGTATGTAGTGGGCCATAAAATCCCAGATTCAGATTCTATTTGTGGTGCAATTGCACTGGCTTATTTAAAAAACCAAATCGATGAGCCTGCAATTCCAACTCGTCTTGGTGAAATTTCACCTGAAACTCAATTTATCCTTGATAAATTTGGCTTCGAAGCACCAGAGCTTAAATTAAGCTACGCGGGTGAAGATGTGTATATTGTAGATCACACAGAAAAAACACAAGCACCCGATGATATCGACCAAGCTCGCGTTGTTGGCGTGGTAGATCACCACAAATTAGGTGACTTAACATCATCTACCCCGCTTGAATGTTGGATTCGTCCTGTTGGTTGTTCAAACACCATTATTAAAATGATGTACGACTTCTACAGCGTAGAAATCCCTAAAGACATCGCGGGTATTATGATGTGTGCAATTTTAAGCGACACAGTCATATTTAAATCACCAACATGTACCACTGCCGATATTAAATGTGTTGAAGCGCTAGCTGAAATTGCAGGCGTAGAAGACTTTAAAGAACTGGGTATGGATATGTTCCGCGTTAAATCTGCGGTAGAAGACACACCAGCACGTGATTTAGTAATGCGTGACTTTAAAGATTTCAACATGAACGGTAACCTGGTAGGCATTGGCCAACTAGAAGTAATCGACCTTGCTGTTTTTGACGATATTAAAACAGACCTTGCAGCCGATATTGCTAAGCTAAAAGTTGAGGGTAATCGCCACTCTGTATTTTTACTGCTTACCGATATAATGAAAGAAGGCTCAGAAATGCTAATTGTATCTGACGATGCAAACTTAGTTGAACAGGCTTACGGTGTAAAACCAGAGAATGATAAAGTATGGTTAGATGGTGTACTAAGCCGTAAAAAGCAAGTAGTACCACCACTACAAGATGCATTCACAAAAATCTAATTGTGTTTTCATTTATTGATTTAAAAGCCTTGTTGGTTATGCCAACGAGGTTTTTTTATATCAATTCACTAATCATATTTTTAAAAACAAAAAACCCAGCCTAAGCTGGGTTTTTAAATTCTAAAAGAACTAAAATTACTTAATTTTAGCTTCTTTAAAAAGAACATGTTTACGAATCTTTGGATCAAACTTTTTGATTTCCATCTTCTCAGGCATGTTACGTTTGTTTTTGTCAGTAGTGTAGAAAAAACCAGTACCGGCAGTTGAAACTAAACGGATTTTATCGCGCATGATTCAGATCCTTAAACTTTAACGCCGCGAGCACGGATTTCTGTAAGAACCGTGTCGATGCCTTTTTTATCGATAATACGCATACCTTTAGTAGTAGTGCGTAATGTTACAAAACGTTTTTCACTTTCAACCCAAAAACGGTGTGTTTGTAGGTTAGGTAGGAAACGACGTCTAGTCGCGTTTCTCGCGTGTGAACGGTGATTACCAACCGCAGGACGCTTACCTGTAACTTGACATACTTTAGACATGTCTATATATCTCCAATAACTTCGCTCGAGCTTAATTTAATCTAAGGCCGTGTATTTCCGCCCTAGAGATAAATCGAAGGGCGCTCTTTATACAGCTTTTACAGGCAAAGATCAAACACTGATCTATCCAATCAGCTCATATATGTAAATTTGATAGCGGCTAATTATAAAGATCGAATGCCCTTAGGGAAAGTAAAAACTGCATTTAAATTAAACTAATTTGCCAAAACACGTTAAACAGCTCATTTTTAACACACTTCTGTATCTAACAAAGCTAAATCAGGCCTCGCTCGGCAAACGAAACACACGTTTCTCCACCAACAATGATGTGATCGAGCACACTTATGTCGACCAATTGCAGTGCTTGCTGCAATTTATTAGTAATAAGTTTGTCTGCTTGGCTCGGTTCTGCAATACCACTTGGATGATTATGCGCAAAAATAACAGCGGCTGCATTATTTTTAAGCGCAGCCTTTACCACTTCACGCGGATAAACACTGGCAGAATTAATTGTGCCATAAAAAAGTATTTCATCTTTTACTAATCTATTTTGGCTATCTAGGTATAACACCATAAATACTTCTTGTTGCAAGCCTCGCATTTGAATTGTTAGGTAATCGTAAACTGAGTTTGGCGAATTAAACACGGCGTCTCGTTGGCAACGCTCCTGCATATAACGTTGGCTTAGCTCTAACACAGCTTGTAGCTGAACATACTTAGCGGTCCCTAACCCCTTTTGAGAGCAAAACTCCTCAATGCTGGCATTAAACAAATTATGAAGTGTTTTATTTTCGTTTAATAAATGCTGAGCCAACTCAATTACATTCATTCCCGGTAACCCTGTTCGTAAAAATATGGCAAGAAGCTCTGCGTCAGTCAGCGCCTTAGCCCCCTTTGCTATGAGCTTTTCACGAGGTCGAAGTGAGTTTGGTAGTGAAGTAAGTTGCATTATTCATCCTTGAGAGGCGAAAGTGTCTTATAAATGTAATGCAAATTTGAAATTTAGCCTGTTATTTCGAATTAAAAAACTTCGCTGTATGGGTAAATATTTGTTATTTTAAGCCCAATATTTAATAAAAACTGATGAACATCCATGACTAACTTAACAAACAAAAAAATTGTACTAGGTATTACCGGCGGTATTGCAGCTTATAAATGTGCAGAACTCGTTAGGCGATTAAAAGACTCTGGTTGTGAAGTAAAAGTAGTTATGACTGAATCAGCTAAACACTTTATTACACCACTGACCATGCAAGCCGTTAGTGGAGAAACAGTCTCTGACTCATTACTAGACCCTTCTGCTGAAGCTTCAATGGGGCATATTGAATTTGCAAAATGGGCTGACTTAATTTTAGTTGCTCCAGCGACGTGTAATATTATTGCTAAAATGGCAGCC
>NZ_AUTP01000079.1:0-2798 GCF_000498075.1 Pseudoalteromonas sp. TAB23 | reverse complement strand
GAGCCGCTACATATAGCTTTTTAGGGATTAGATATTGTTGTGCTTCAAACACGAAGTACTCAACCGATGAGTCGCCTTCTATTACACTGTTTGAATCAAAAGTAGTGCCATTTTCATCAGCTATGCCGTTTGTACCAAAGTAGGTAATACCGGCAACTGCATTACCAGCGGCATCTGCAAATGTGTAATCATCAGATGATTTACCAACCATAAAGATTAGGCTTGTTTCGTCAGATGGTTGATAAGCTAAATTAAGCTGGATGATTGATTGCTCAAGCCCTGGCATTGCGCCAACGTGAGTGTCACGCTCGTTTGAAGGTGACGCTGAAAAATTATAGTTTTCACCATCGCCAAAGCGATAGTTTGTTGTGGTTACACCATCAAGACTGGCTACGCCGTTTTCAAAACGTAACTGGTCGCCTTGATTCGCTTTTAATAAGTTTAAGCCTGCTTTAAAGCCACCTTCAAATTCTAGAGTACCTTGAAGTCGGTAGTTATAACCTCTGTCTTCTTGAAACGCTTCACCGAAACTTGAAGTAGTAATGTGACCTGTAACATTATAAGCACGTACTACACCACTATCGAAAGTTTCGCTGTAACTTAGCTGTGCGCCGTTTTCGGCGGTTGCGTAATCGGTAATACCATTACCAATAAGTGCATTATTTTGGTTATCTGCGCCGTCTTGAAAACCTTTAAATTGAAATGGTGAGCCACCAATATTACCCAAACGCAGTGTTAAATTTGCGTTTTCTTTTGGTGTGCCATATAGACCTAGTAAGTCAAATTCAACACCTGCAAAATCGTTGTGAAATGAAAAGTCACGATCTTCGCCACCAAAGTCATTAGGCTCTTCTGCAATATCTATATCGGCAGTGATGAACTCGTTAATATGAAATTTAAGCATTAGATTAGCTCTAATACGGCCAAATCCTGATTCTTGTTCTTCATCTTCTGGACGAAATGCGCCGTCTTTAGCTTGAATTGACTGAAAGTTTTGCATTAGTAAAAAGTCTACGTCAACGCGATCTAAATATTCAGAAATATCAGCCTGTGCTGGAGCCGATGTAGCCATAGCTGCCGCTATGAGAGAAATTGCAAATTTAGTCTTTTTATTATTCAACATAATAAGCTCTTTATTTAGTGTGGTGTGTGATGCCAACTTTATTAAATTGCATATTCATTTAATGAAATTGGTATTAATTCAGTGTGTGTAGATGAGGCTGGCTGAGCAAAACATTAAATAGTTAATGAAACTGCACTTATGAGCATAAGCTCATCTGCTGAGCATAATCACAGAATGAATTTAGAAGGTCAACGATTTTTTATTACAAAACGTTTACAAAAATCGAATTTATATGTAAATATTTTTGAATCAATAAGTTAAGTAGCAAATTTGTTACATCAAATTTTGAAGAAATAAGGTGTTGGATTAAGGGATTTATTGTAGATACGTCATTATTGTTCAATACAATTAATGAAAATATAAGTTAGTTGAAGATATAAAAGCAGGTAATCCTTTAAAAATAGGTTGTTGGGCAAACCTATAAACAGTTTATTTATTAGTGTTTTTTAAGTAACGTTCTTGAGCTTATGATGGGGTTAGCTTAGTATTAAAGCACTTAGATGTATTCAAAATAGAAGTAACCTACATATGGAATTTGTTCGCCCGCTAGAGCCCATCCTCATTATTGATGACGTTAAGGAAATTCGTGATTATCTAAACCAAATTTTAACTGATTTAGGGTTTGAAGATATATTAGAAAGCGCCGATTTTAGCTCTGCTAAACCTATTATGAACAATAAACCGCCAGGCGTAATATTTGTAGATGTAGATTTACCTGACTCTAACGGTGCAGATATATTGGAATACATTAGTAGTGCTTACCCGCACACTCATGTTGTTATGTGCTCTGGCCACAATAGTCTCGAAAACGTACAAAACACGTGGGAAATGGGCGCTAAAGGCTTTATTGCAAAACCTTTCAACACAAAAAAAGTAGACACTGTAATGAAGCGTCTTGAAATAATAGAATAATAAGGTTAGCATGCATAGTACTGTTACTGCGATTATAGAAGATCTTTCGAGTGTTATATTTGGTAAACAACAACAAATAAAACTGGCACTTACATGCTTATTTAGCGAAGGGCATTTACTCATTGAAGATTTGCCTGGTATGGGAAAAACCACTCTTTCTCATGCATTGTCAGCTGTGTTAGGTTTATCGTATCAGCGTATACAATTTACCAGTGATCTTCTGCCTGCTGATATTCTGGGTACTAATGTGTTTAACTCTACCGAGCACAGTTTTACGTTTCATAAAGGCCCTATTTTTAGCCAAGTTGTTTTAGCTGATGAAATAAACCGCGCAGGACCCAAAACACAAAGTGCGTTGCTTGAGGCAATGGAAGAGCAACAAGTAACAGTCGATGGAAAAAAATATACGCTGCCAAATCCATTTTTTGTGATAGCAACACAAAACCCGCTTTACCAATCAGGTACCTACCCGTTACCTGAGTCGCAATTAGACCGTTTTTTAATGCGTATTAGCTTAGGTTTTCCACCTAAAGAAGCCGAAAAACGCTTAATTTTGAATATGCAAAAACGAGATTACAGCCAATTACCTAAGCGTATTAACCAACAAGAGTTAGCGGCAATTCAAAACCAGATAAGCCAAATTACTTTAAGTAGCCCGATTATTGACTACATTATAGAGCTTGTTAATTACACACGCACAAGCAACGCTTTTGCATCATCGTTATCACCGCGTGCCAGTATGGCTCTCGCTAAAGCGGCTAGG
>NZ_AUTP01000078.1:0-818 GCF_000498075.1 Pseudoalteromonas sp. TAB23 | reverse complement strand
ACTTAAAAAGCAAATCCAACGCATTGAATTAGAAAAGGATATATTAAAAAAGGCTACCGCTCTCTTGATGTCCGACTCCCTGAGCAATTCTCGTTAATTGAGAAATTAAATCAACGAGAGCGTTACCCAATCAGCGTGTTGTGTAGCGTATTCAATGTGCATCGCAGCAGCTATAAATATTGGGCCATACGGGATACAACATCGACACCAGAGCAAGTAAGGCTAGAAGCGGAAGTTAAAGTTATACATGCAATGAGTGGCGGTTCGGCTGGGGCACGGACAATCGCAGCAATTGCAACGAATAACGGTTTTGAATTAAGCCGTTATCGCGCCGCTAAGCTGATGGTTAAACTAAAACTAGAGAGCTGCCAAGTACCACAACATCAATATAAACGCGGTGGTAATGAGCACCTTGAAATCCCGAATTTTCTAGATAGGCAGTTTGATGTTGTTGAACCGAATACAGCGTGGTGCGGTGATGTGACGTATATTTGGATAGGCAATCGCTGGGCTTATTTAGCGGTCGTTGTTGATTTATTTGCACGCAAAGTCGTTGGTTGGGCAATGTCATTGTCGCCAGATACTAACTTAACGCTAAAAGCGCTTGAACTCGCGTATGAAAGCAGAGGAAAACCGACAGGACTGATGTTTCACTCAGACCAAGGAAGCCACTATACAAGCTTGAAGTATCGCCAACGTTTATGGCGCTATAAAATCACACAAAGCATGAGTCGGCGCGGAAATTGTTGGGATAATGCGCCAATGGAGCGATTTTTTAGAAGCTTTAAAACAGAATGGATGCCAAAGGTTGGATATGG
>NZ_AUTP01000077.1:0-601 GCF_000498075.1 Pseudoalteromonas sp. TAB23 | reverse complement strand
GCATAGCGATATTGATAAAGTATCGTTTACGGGTGAAGTAGGCACAGGTAAAAAAGTAGTGGCAAGTGCTGCCGGTACTTTAAAAGATGTCACGATGGAACTTGGTGGTAAATCTCCACTATTAGTATTTGATGATGCCAACATTGAGCAAGCAGTTAGCGCTGCTATGTTAGGTAACTTTTATACGCAAGGCGAAATTTGTACTAACTGTACACGTATTTACGTTCATAAAAATGTATATCAGCAGTTTATTGATGAGCTTAAAGCGCGCACTGAGAAAAACATTATTGCTGGCGACCCACAAGATTTAAATACTAACTTTGGCGCACTTATTTCTAAAAAGCACCAAGAACTAGTAATGAGCTACGTTAATAAAGGTATTGAAGAAGGTGCAACGCTATTAACCGGTGGTACAACGCTTTCACCTAAATCTGCACCTAATGGCTACTTTGTAGCACCGACTGTGTTTATTGATTGTAATGACGACATGACTATTGTTAAAGAAGAAATATTTGGCCCTGTAATGAGCGTGCTTATTTTTGACGATGAAGACGATGTTATTGCACGCGCTAACGGGACTCACCTAGGCTTAGCCGCAGGC
>NZ_AUTP01000076.1:0-1273 GCF_000498075.1 Pseudoalteromonas sp. TAB23 | reverse complement strand
GGTAATCAACGTTTTGCGCCACTAAATTCATGGCCTGATAACGGTAACCTCGACAAAGCGCGCCGTTTACTTTGGCCAATAAAGAAAAAATACGGTAACAAGCTTTCATGGGCCGACTTAATTATTTTAGCAGGCAACATGGCATACGAATCAATGGGTTTAAAAACCTTTGGTTTTGCCGGCGGCCGAGAAGATATTTGGCATCCTGAAAAAGACGTTTACTGGGGAGCTGAAAAAGAATGGTTAGCGCCAAGTGATGGTCGTTACGAAAGTGTAGATAAACCAGATACCATGGAAAATCCATTAGCCGCAGTACAAATGGGCTTAATTTATGTAAACCCTGAAGGTGTAAATGGTATTCCTGATCCGCTTAAAACAGCAGCCCAAATTCGCGAAACTTTTGCGCGTATGGCAATGGATGACGAAGAAACCGCTGCATTAACGGTAGGCGGGCACACAGTAGGTAAAGCACATGGTAATGGCAAAGCAGAAAACTTAGGACCTGAGCCAGAAGCTGCTGACGTACACGAGCAAGGCCTTGGTTGGAATAACACTACAACACGTGGGATTGGCCGCGATACAGTTACATCAGGTGTAGAGGGCGCATGGACTACGCACCCAACACAATGGGATAACGAATACTGTAAACTTTTATTAACCTACGAATGGGAACTCACTAAAAGCCCTGCAGGCGCTCATCAGTGGGAGCCTATTAATATTAAAGAAGAAGACAAGCCTGTCGATGTAGAAGATTCATCAATTCGTTTGAACCCAATGATGACAGATGCTGATATGGCCATGAAAGTGGATCCAACGTACCGTAAAATTATTGAGCGTTTTTATAACGACTTTGACTACTTTTCAGACGTGTTTGCACGTGCCTGGTTTAAACTAACTCACCGCGATTTAGGCCCTAAATCATGTTACTTAGGTGCTGACGTACCAAGCGAAGACTTAATTTGGCAAGATCCAATTCCAGCCGTTGATTACACATTAACAGACGACGAAATTAGCAATCTAAAAACCACATTATTAAATTGTGGTGTTAGTGCCGCTGATTTAATAAATACAGCTTGGGATAGCGCACGTACTTATCGTGGTTCTGATAAACGTGGCGGCGCAAATGGTGCACGCATTCGTTTAGCACCGCAAAAAGATTGGCAAGGTAATGAGCCAGAACGTTTAGCATCAGTACTTAGTGCGCTTGAAAAAGTGCAGGCTGGCTTGAGTAAACCTGTTAGCATCGCCGACTTAATTGTTTTAGGTGGTACAG
>NZ_AUTP01000075.1:0-863 GCF_000498075.1 Pseudoalteromonas sp. TAB23 | reverse complement strand
GCCAGTGCGCCGCCAAACATAACGGCTAAATAACGTGTACGCATTACAGGTAATCCTAAGTTATTACCCACACTTGGGTTTTCGCCAATAGCTCGTACTGCAAGGCCTGCTCTGTGGTATTTAAAAAACAAATACGCACCAAACACTAAACCCCAACTTAAATACACAATGGCGTCTTGCGAAAATAGCGCTTTGCCTAAAACCGGAATATGCTCAAACCCTGCAATTGATAAAGTAGGTAACGCGTTAATGGTTTTTCCTTCATAGTCGGCCCCTAAAAATGCCGAAAGGCCTGTACCAAAAATAGTCAGCGCTAAACCTGCCGCTACTTGGCTAGCATTTAAATTAAGTGCTACAAAAGCAAAAATAAGTGAGGCCGTAACCCCGACCAAAGCTGCTACCGTAAAACCAATAAATAGGTTGTCGCATTGGTACATAGTTATAAACCCTGCCACTGCGCCAAGTAGCATCATGCCTTCTTGCCCTAAATTTAAGGTGCCGCTTTTTTCGCATACCATTTCACCCAGCGCCACCAGCAATAAGGGGGTGCCTGTACGAATAGTGGCGTATAAAATATTAGTAATTACATCTAATTCCATGATTTAAGACTCCTGTGCAATATGTATTGGCTGCGCTTTTTGTTGTTTAAATGGCAGCGAAAATCTAAGGCGATAAGTAATAAGCACATCGCACGAGAGTAAATAAAACAGCATTAACCCCTGAAAAATACCGGTTATAGCGTTAGGTAATCCCATGTTAATTTGCGCAAGTTCACCTCCCATATAAATAAGCCCCATTAATAAGCCCGCAAACGTAATTCCTACTGGGTGGAGTCGCCCTAAAAAAGCAACAATAATGGCGGC
>NZ_AUTP01000074.1:0-1211 GCF_000498075.1 Pseudoalteromonas sp. TAB23 | reverse complement strand
AGGTATTATTTCGTTTGCAGGTTACGATGGCAGCGTTTACTTAATGGGGTGGACAGGTGGTTATGTACTATTAGCCATGTGTTTAGCGCCTTACTTACGTAAATTCGGCAAGTTTACTGTTCCTGATTTTATTGGCGACCGTTACTATTCACGCACTGCGCGTTTAGTGGCAATTGTATGTGCCATATTCATTTGTTTTACTTACATTGCAGGGCAAATGCGTGGCGTAGGCGTCGTATTTTCACGCTTTTTAGAAGTAGAAATTGAAACCGGTGTTTACATTGGTATGGTGATTGTATTCTTTTATGCGGTACTTGGCGGCATGAAAGGCATTACCTATACACAAGTAGCGCAGTATTGTGTACTTGTATTTGCCTACCTTGTACCAGCCATTTTTATCTCGATGATGATGACGGGTCACTTTTTCCCACAAACCGGTTTTGGTGCCACATTAATTGGCAGCGATGGCGTGTACGTACTTGATAAACTAGACGGCTTAAGCGCTGAACTTGGTTTTGCGCAATATACCGAAGGCTCTAAGAGCATGATTGACGTGTTCGCTATTACTGGCGCGTTAATGGTAGGTACTGCTGGTTTACCACATGTAATTGTTCGCTTTTTCACTGTACCTCGCGTAAAAGACACGCGTATTTCTGCAGCATGGACACTTGTGTTCATCGCGATTGTTTATACTACAGCACCTGCGGTTGCAGCCTTTGCTCGCGTAAACATGGTTGATACTATTAATGGTAAAGACGGTAGCGGTACAGCTTACGCAGAAGCACCAGGATGGATTAAAAACTGGGAACGCACAGGTTTAATTACATTTGATGATAAAAACGGCGATGGCAAAATGTTCTACACGGCGGGTAAAATCACCGATCCGAACAGTGCTAACGAAGTAAACGTAGACCGCGACATTATGGTATTAGCTAATCCAGAGATTGCTAACTTACCAGCATGGGTAATCGCACTTGTAGCTGCTGGTGGTATTGCCGCTGCACTTTCTACAACAGCAGGTTTACTATTGGTTATTTCGACCTCCGTTTCGCACGATTTACTCAAGCGAACTCTCAAGCCCGATATTACCGACAAGCAAGAGTTACTTGCAGCGAGGTTGGCAGCCATGGTCGCTATTGTTATCTCCGCGTACTTTGGTATAAACCCGCCTGGGTTTGTGGCATCGGTAGTGGCATTTGCATTCGGCTTGG